>DATEZO010000088.1:0-18710 GCA_035255485.1 Burkholderiaceae bacterium | reverse complement strand
CCGAAGATCAAGGGAACGGGGATTGACGACAGAACGCGATATTGATCAACTGCTTGTCGAACGTGTGCAGCGTGGCGACAAAAAAGCGTTCGAGCTGTTAGTGATCAAGTACCAGAGAAAATTGATGCGGCTGGTGTCGCGGCTTGTTCGCGACCAAGCTGAAGCCGAAGATGTAGTACAAGAGGCCTTTATCAAGGCGTACCGGGCGTTGCCGCAATTTCGCGGAGATTCTGCATTCTATACCTGGTTGTATAGAATCGGAATCAATACTGCGAAAAACTATCTGGTAACGCAAGGGCGACGAGCACCGACTTCAACAGAGGCGGATGCTGAAGAAGCAGAAACTTTCGATGATGGAGAACACCTAAGAGACATTAATACGCCGGAATCCATGATGGCGACAAAACAAATTGCCGAAACGGTTAATGTGGCGATGGATGCACTGCCTGAGGAGTTGCGCATCGCAATTACGTTGCGCGAAATCGAAGGTTTGAGCTACGATGAGATCGCAGAGGCAATGGGTTGTCCGATCGGCACCGTGCGAAGCAGGATTTTTCGGGCGCGTGAGGCGATTGCTGAAAAATTGCGGCCCCTGCTTGGTACAGCAATTGATAAGCGCTGGTAGATAGTAGCAATAAGAATGATGCATAA
This sequence comes from Burkholderiaceae bacterium, assembly GCA_035255485.1. Lineage (GTDB taxonomy): Bacteria > Pseudomonadota > Gammaproteobacteria > Burkholderiales > Burkholderiaceae_D > DATEZO01. The sequence continues at coordinate 18,059 of DATEZO010000088.1, read as the reverse complement.
AACCGCCTTGGCTTGTGCGAGATCGCAATGAACATCAGGAACATGACTCACGAACAGATATCCGCATTTGCCGATAGCGAATTGCCTGACGAAGAAATCGATGCGGCATTGGCTGCCGCACGCACCTCGAATGGCCGCGTGACTTGGGATCTGTACCATCAGATCGGTGATACGTTGCGTTCAAGCGACATGGCATTTGAAATGCGCCCGGATTTTTCGGCGCGGCTGATGATGCGACTGGAGCAGGAGCCTGCGATTGTTGCTCCGGTTACTGTTCCTGACAGCAAGCGGCATGGGCACACTGGATCGGCAACGAGTGCGGTGCATCCCGGCAAAAGGCGCCTGATGCTGCAGGGTATAGCCGCAGCGCTTGCGATTACAACGCTGGCATTGATTGCCGCACCGCAGATAATGACGACAATGAAGGGGGTGCCGACAGGGAATGCATCGAATGCCGTCGCTTCCGCGACTCAGAGTAGCTCGTCGGCGCCAGACAACCTGCGTGTGGCGGTCCGCCAGGAAGACGTCCTGAGAGATCCGGGCATAGATGAGTATTTGCTGGCGCATCAGCGTTTTTCTCCTTCTGTGTATAGCACTGCGCAATATGCGCGTTCGGCCACATTCGCGACTGACTCTGACAAGTAAACTATGCGGCAGACATTGCTTTTGTTCAGGTTTGTCGTTGTTATTTCTTTTTTCATTGCATTTTCCGTCCACGCCCAGAATAGCAATTCTCAGGTTGACAGGCGTGACGCGCAAGGATGGCTGAACAAAATTCAGACCGGCGCGCACAAGCTCAATTTTTCGGGGATCTTTGTCTATCAGCAGGGCAGCCAGGTTCGCACTTCGCGCATTACGCATGTGCTGAATGGAAAAAATGAACTTGAAAAACTCGAAATTCTGGATGGCAAGCCGCGTGAATACATTCGCAATAATGAAGAAATTATTTACTATCTGCCAGAAGCGCAGACTCTGCTGATTGAAAAGCGGGTAGCACAGGATGTATTTCCTGCGATTCTTGCGGCCAACCCTTCCGATCTGTCAAGCTACTACGATATCCATAAGGGCGTGACGGGGCGCGTCGCCGGGTTTGATTGCCAGGTGATTGTTCTGGAGCCGAAGGATAAATTTCGTTACGGCTACAAGCTATGGGCGGAAAAATCGAGTGGCCTGCTGCTGCGAGCGCAAACGGTAGACGAAAATAACGAAGTCGTGGAGCAAATTGCCTTCACGCAGATCAGGATCGGCAATATTGACCGTGATCATGTCGAACCAAGCTTTTCCAATACTAGCGGCTGGCGTGTGGAAAATATGGTAATGAGTCAGATCGCCCTGCCTGGCTGGACCATCAAGCGGATGCCGCCGGGATTCAGAAAAATTTATGAAGTCAAGCGTCTGGTATCGGATACCCCAGGGGGAAGCTCGGCATCGTCCGGCGGACACGCCCATCAGCGTGAAGTCGCTCAGATTGTGTTTTCCGACGGGCTTGCCGCCATTTCGGTTTTTATTGAGCCGGGTAGCCAAAGCCGTACTGAAGGGTCGATGCAACAGGGAGCGATGAATATCATAGGTAAACGTCAAGGCGATTTTTGGCTTACCATCGTTGGAGAAGTGCCTGCGGTAGCAATTAGACAAGTTGCCAATTCGATTGAATTTACAACCAGATGAAATCTTTGCCATTTCGGATGGCGCCAATGAAATATCGCAGACCCTGAATTATCCTGTCCCCGTCAAATTGGAAGGAAGCAGCGATTTATGAAAACCACCCCATCCATTCAAAACAATTTGCTTGCCGCCGTTTTCAGTATTGCGGTTCTGACCTTTGTGCCGACGCTCATTGGCATCATGCCCCAGGCGCATGCCGCATCGGTAGCGGGTTTGCCGGATTTCACGAATCTCGTGGAAAAAGTGGGGCCGGCAGTCGTCAATATTCGTACGACTGAAAAAGTGCGCCCCGGCCAAGGGGTGCCGGGAGGGGATGACGAAGAAATGCAGGAATTTTTCCGGCGCTTTTTTGGCGTGCCGATTCCCCCGCGCCAGGCGCCGGACCGTTCGCCGCATGAACGCAAGCAACAGCCGCAACCGGAAGAGGAAGTGCCGCGCGGCGTCGGGTCCGGATTCATCATCTCGGCGGATGGTTATGTGATGACGAATGCACACGTTGTCGATGGTGCGGACGAGGTGTATGTAACGCTGACCGATAAGCGCGAATTCAAGGCGAAAATCATCGGTGCCGATATCAATACCGACGTTGCGGTGGTCAAGATCGATGGCAGTAATCTGCCGCGCCTGACGCTGGGGGATTCCAACAAGCTCATGGTGGGTGAATGGGTAATTGCAATCGGCTCCCCGTTCGGCCTGGACAATACTGTCACGGCCGGCATTGTCTCGGCCAAGGCGCGAGATACCGGTGAATACCTGCCTCTGATTCAAACTGATGTTGCAGTCAATCCCGGCAACTCCGGCGGTCCGCTGATCAACATGCGGGGTGAGGTTATCGGAATTAATTCGCAGATTTACAGCCGCTCGGGCGGCTACATGGGAATTTCATTCGCGGTTCCGATCGACGAGGCGATTCGCGTATCGGAACAACTGAAGGCAACCGGAAAAGTGACGCGCGGCCGCATGGGCGTGCAGATCGGGGAAGTAACGAAAGAAGTTGCGGAGTCGCTCGGCCTGTCGAAAGCGCAAGGTGCGCTGGTGTCGCGTGTGGAACCGGGCGGCCCGGCGGAAAAGGCTGGCCTGGAAGCGGGTGACATCATTCTCAAATTCAATGGCGTGGCAATCGACAAAGCCAGCGATTTGCCGCGCATGGTCGGTGGCACCAAGCCGGGCACGCGTTCAACGGTGACGGTATGGCGCAAAGGCGCAAGCCGGGATATGGTCGTGACGATCACCGAGATGGAGCCGGAGAAGACCGCAAAGAAGAGCGACAAGAAGCCAAAGCCGGATCAGCCGGTCAATGCGCTGGGCCTGGTGGTGTCCGACCTGAGCGAGGCACAGAAAAAGGAATTACGAATAGAAGGCGGGGTGGCGGTTGAGGCTGCGGAAGGCCCCGCAACGCGTGCCGGCCTGCGGGCGGGTGATGTAATTCTGCGGCTGAACAATACTGATATACGCGATGCCAAGCAATTCAACGCGCTGGTTGGAAAGCTGGAGCAGAAGAAGACCGCGGTATTGCTGGTGCGGCGTGGGGATGCTTCCCAGTTCGTGCCGGTCAAGCCGGGCGGACAGTAAATCGTGCTTCATCCGAAGGACTGCAAGCCGGTCCAGGCTTGCAGTCCTTCGCTTATCCGGAATATCTCCTGCGGAAGACCGCTTTGATCCAGTTCATTCTCTATTCACGGACATACTGTCATCTTTGCGAGGATATGCTGCAAGCGCTGCAGAAATTCAGCGATAACTATCTCTTTACCGTGGAAGTCATCGATGTCGACGCCGATGAAACGCTGCTTGCGCAATATGACGAACTGGTGCCGGTCCTGAGTGGTATCAAGCATGGTGAGACGACCCAGCTATGTCATTATTTTCTGGATGAAGAAAACGTAAAGGCATTTCTGGACGGGTAGAGAACCAGGAGTATGAATGATCCGTTATTCTGTCGTTCCGCCGAGAGCTGCGGGGACGATAGCAGAATGTACCAGCACCAAAAGCAATGGATCCGCTTTCTGGAAATAACAAATATTGGGAGTATAGGTAAAAATACCACAATGCTCGCAATGAAATAGGCGTAGTTTAAAAATACACAACGGTGTATGTATGAATTATAAAGTGCAGCCTGTGATTGATAAAAGCGCCGTCTGTGGAAATTTTCCTGGCCCTGGACAGGCTTTTCGCCAGTAAATTGATCTTGCTTGCCGCTTGCCGGCTCGTCTCATGCTGCTGGTATTCCTTGATTTATGGGTTTTCCCCCTAAAATCCGGTAAAATGCTGCAATTGAACATCCTTTCGCAATAAGGCGCTCGCCTGGGGAATCTTCCCCGTTCAGAGCGCTTTTTTTGTAACGTATTTTTATTTACGGGACAGTGTCAAGCGAAGCGTGCTGTTGCCCGACATGACCTATGCGGAACAAGGCAAACCGCAGCGCTGTCCCGTCTCCAACAAATCTTGATGAACAACATTCGCAATTTTTCCATCATTGCCCATATCGATCATGGCAAATCAACGCTGGCTGATCGCATCATCCAGTTGTGCGGTGGGCTCTCTGATCGAGAGATGGAAGCGCAGGTGCTCGATTCCATGGATCTGGAGCGGGAGCGTGGCATCACGATCAAGGCTCAGACGGCGGCGTTGGCCTACAAGGCGCAAAACGGTGAAATCTATAATCTCAACCTGATCGATACGCCAGGACATGTCGACTTCAGCTATGAAGTAAGCCGCTCGTTATCGGCCTGCGAAGGTGCACTGCTGGTGGTTGACGCATCGCAAGGGGTGGAAGCGCAAACCGTTGCGAACTGCTACACCGCCATCGAGCTCGGCGTTGAAGTGGTGCCGGTACTGAACAAGATCGATTTGCCATCAGCCGACCCCGATAACGCGATCAGCGAGATAGAGGAAGTGATCGGCATCGACGCTACCGACGCGGTACGTTGCTCTGCCAAAACCGGCCTCGGCGTGCAGGATGTGCTGGAATCGCTGATCGCCAAAGTGCCGCCGCCCAAGGGCGATCCGGATGCGCCGCTACAGGCGCTGATTGTTGATTCGTGGTTTGATAATTATGTTGGCGTCGTGATGCTGGTACGCATCTTTAACGGTACGTTACGGCCGAAGGACAAGATTCTGCTGATGGCAACCGGCTCGCAGCACTTGACTGAAAGCGTTGGCGTGTTTACGCCTAAATCGCAGCCGCGCGCAATGCTGTCTGCCGGACAGGTGGGCTTCATTATCGCCGGCATCAAGGAACTGAAAGCGGCGCGCGTCGGTGATACGGTCACACTGGCCACCAAGCCGGCTGCGGAAGCGCTGCCCGGATTCAAGGAAGTCCAGCCGCAAGTGTTCGCGGGCCTGTTTCCGGTAGAAGCAAACCAGTACGATGCATTGCGCGATTCACTCGAAAAACTCAAGCTGAACGACGCTGCGCTGCAATACGAGCCGGAGGTTTCACAAGCGCTCGGTTTCGGGTTCCGCTGCGGTTTCCTTGGCCTCTTGCACATGGAAATCGTGCAGGAGCGGCTAGAACGCGAATTCGACATGGATTTGATCACTACCGCGCCCACGGTGATCTATGAAGTGCAGCTACGCGATGGCACGCTGCTAATGGTGGATAATCCCTCGAAGATGCCCGATCCGTCCAAGATCGAGGAAATCCGCGAGCCGATCGTTACCGTCAATCTGTACATGCCGCAGGAATATGTCGGCTCGGTAATTACGTTATGCACCCAAAAACGCGGCGTGCAGCTCGACATGAGCTACCACGGCAAGCAGGTCAAGCTTACCTATGAAATGCCGATGGCGGAAATCGTGCTCGATTTCTTCGACAAGCTCAAATCCACTTCACGCGGTTATGCTTCAATGGATTATGAATTCAAGGAGTACCGGGCATCCGACGTGGTCAAGGTCGACATGCTGATCAATAGCGAGAAGGTCGATGCGCTGGCGATCATTGTGCACCGTTCCAACAGCCAGTATCGTGGTCGTGCTGTGGCAGCAAAAATGCGCGAGCTGATTCCGCGTCAGATGTTCGATGTCGCGATTCAGGCAGCGGTCGGTTCCAACATTATTTCGCGTGAAAACGTCAAGGCCTTGCGCAAGAATGTGCTGGCCAAATGCTACGGCGGCGATATCAGCCGCAAGCGCAAGCTGCTGGAAAAACAGAAAGCCGGCAAAAAACGCATGAAACAGGTCGGCTCGGTCGAAATTCCGCAGGAAGCGTTCCTGGCAATTCTACAAGTGGATGACAAATGACTCTGCAAGCACTCCTCGGGAATTTCGCATTAATCCTGTTTGTACTGACGATTTTGACCGGCATCATCTGGTTTCTGGATGTTTTTTATCTGGCCAGGCAGCGTCGTGTAAAAGCGGATGCGGCTCTTGCCCAATTCGACGCGCGAAACGCCAAATTGCATGCCGATGGCATCAAGCTTGATCCCAGCGGTCGTGCTGCACTGGAAGCGAACCTGCTCAAACAGCCGACTTGGGTGGAATATTCAGGCAGTTTTTTCCCTGTTATCGCACTCGTATTCTTTTTGCGCTCCTTTTTGTATGAGCCTTTCAAGATTCCCTCCAGTTCAATGGTGCCGACGCTGGAGGTGGGCGACCTGATTCTTGTCAACAAGTTCATCTATGGCATTCGCCTGCCGATCATTAACAAGAAAATCATCGACATCAAGAATCCGCAACGCGGAGATGTCATGGTTTTCAAATACCCAGAAGATGTCTCGCTGGACTACATTAAACGGGTAGTCGGCGTACCGGGTGATAAAATAACCTATAAAAACAAACGGTTAACGATCAATGGCAAAACGATTTCCTATAAGGCGCTGCCGGATTACCTGAACCAGGATCATCTGAATTATTCCAGGCAATATCTTGAAAATCTGACAGGAGTGGAACACAAGATCCTGAATGACGAACAGGCACCGTCATTTGTACCCAACCCGCATGATTTTCCCCGGCGCGATTTGTGCCACTATAATCTTGAAGGATTTACCTGCACCGTACCCACCGGACAATATTTCATGATGGGTGACAATCGTGATAACAGCCTTGATAGTCGTTACTGGGGCTTTGTGCCGGATCAGAATATTGTCGGCAAGGCGTTTTTCGTATGGATGAATTTAGGCAACTTGAAGCGAATTGGTGGCTTTCAATAACAATACCCAGGGGAAATACATGAAACTACGATCAAGGATCAGGCAGCGTGGTGTCTCTTTGGGAGGCTTGATTGTTGTTCTTGTCGTGCTTGCGGCGTTTGCCTTGATTGGCGCTAAAGTCGTACCGACGGTGACTGAATATCTCGGCATCAAAAAAGCCATTGCCTCGGCCAAGACGTCGGGAACGACCGTGCGTGAAATCCAGTCTTCATTTGATAAGCAGGCAGAAGTCGGCTATATCACGTCCATCTCCGGCAAGGATCTGGAAATCGTCAAGAATGGCGATGATATTGAAATCAGCTTTGCTTATGAAAAGAAAATTCCGCTGAGCGGGCCGGTCAGCCTGCTGATTGATTATTCAGGGTCGACGGCTAAAAAATAGTTGCATGCAGCGCGTGATCGCTGTTATCTGTGAGTGCCCATGGACATTATCGTATTGCAAAGCCGGCTTGGCCATACATTCAAAAATGGTGCATTACTGCAGCAGGCCTTGACGCATCGCAGCCATGGCAGTCTGCATAATGAGCGGCTGGAATTTCTCGGTGATTCGATCCTGAATTGCGTTGTCGCGTCTCTTTTGTTCGATCGATACTCAAAAATCGATGAAGGGGATTTGTCGCGCGTGCGCGCCAATCTTGTCAAGCAGCAATCGTTATATGAAATTGCCCAACGACTGGAACTGTCCCAATGCCTGCGATTGGGCGAAGGCGAACTGAAGTCGGGCGGATTTCGGCGGCCTTCGATTCTGGCGGATACACTTGAGGCGCTGTTCGGCGCTATTTTCCTGGATGCAGGATTCAATGCCGCACGAGACGTGATTCGCGCACTGTATATTCCGATTCTGGATACGGTCGATCCAAAAACGCTCGGCAAGGATGCAAAAACCCTGCTGCAGGAATTTTTGCAAGGCAAGAAAATCGCGCTTCCACAATACAATGTCGTTGCCACGCACGGCGCTGCGCATAGTCAGGAATTCGAGATTGAATGCCTGGTGCCGAAGCTCGATATTCAAGTCTTCGGCACCGGAGGCAGTCGTCGGGCAGGGGAACAGGCCGCGGCAAAACGGGCGCTGGAAGCGGTGCAGGCTGCGTTGGTCAAGACTCCGCCAACTACCCGGAAAAACAAGCCGAGGACTTCGCAACTAAAGCTCGCCGGAATTGCAACTGTACAACCTGATGCGCCGGCAGGACAGGAATTCCCCACATCCGTCAATTCGGATTTACAGGGTGAACATGCGAGAACGGATACGGAATCCGGATCGGACATCACGCGGAAGAACGATATTGCCGGCACGGCGCCTGGTATCGGAAAAACTGACGAAAAGGGCCAACCTATCGTCACCACACATTCAAAGACCGCATGACAAATTCTGCTGCACCTGCCGGCTTTCGATGCGGCTATATTGCCATCGTAGGACGTCCGAACGTTGGAAAATCAACCTTGATGAATGCACTAATCGGTGCAAAAGTCAGCATCACATCGCGCAAGGCACAAACAACGCGGCATCGCATTACCGGCATACAGACCACTGATCGGGCCCAGTTTGTCTATGTGGATACGCCAGGCTTTCAGACGCGTCACGCCAATGCACTTAACAAGACGCTGAACAAGACGGTCAACAATACGCTGACGGCGTCGGATGTCGTGTTGTTTGTGGTTGAAGCTGGCATGTTGGGCGATGCAGATCGGCAGGTTCTCGATCTGATTCCGAAAAGCGTGCCGTGCATTCTCGTCATCAACAAATCGGACCGGATGAAAGACAAGGCGCTGCTGCTGCCTTTCGCACAGCAGGCAGCTGCACAGCGTGATTTTGTCGCGGTGGTGCCGGTTTCTGCAAAACAGCATTTTCAGCTGGATGATTTGCAAGATGAAATTCAGAAATATCTGCCGGAGAACCCACCGATTTTCAGCGAGGACGAGATTACCGACCGCAGCGAAAAATTCCTGGCTACTGAAATCGTACGTGAAAAAGTATTTCGTCTGGTGGGCGACGAGTTGCCTTATACCAGTACGGTCTTGCTCGAAAAATTCGAGCAGGAGGGAAATCTGCGGCGCATATTTACGGCAATTCTGGTTGAGCGCGACAGTCACAAGGCAATGGTAATCGGGCAAAAAGGCGCACGCCTGAAAGAAATTTCAACGCAGGCCCGCCTCGACATGGAGCGCTTGTTTGGTGGACCGGTGTATCTTGAAATATGGGTCAAGGTAAAGTCCGGCTGGGCCGACAATGAAGCAGGATTGCGCGCTTACGGCTATGAGTGAGCAGGGGGTCTCTGCAAAGCGGGTAAAGCCGGCAGAAAAGGATCTTCGCGTCACGCAGCAGCCCGGTTTCGTATTGCATTCCTATCCGTACAAGGAAACCAGTCTGATTGTCGACGTCTTTTCGCGCGACTATGGCCGCGTGGCGCTGATCGCGAAAGGCGCCAAGAGGCCGCATTCCAAATTGCGCGGCGTGCTGCAAACCTTTCAGCCGCTATCGCTTGGCTGGAGCGGAAAAGCCGAAGTGCGCACGCTGATCGCCGCGGAATGGATCGGCGGCCTCTTACCGCTGGAAAAATCCGCATTGCTGTGCGGTTTTTACCTGAATGAATTGCTGGTCAAACTGCTGGCGAAAGACGATCCGCATCCGGCATTGTTCGATCACTATGTCGCCACCCTGAACCAGCTCGCGCATGATGAACCGGCGCCTATCGTATTGCGCAAGTTCGAGCGCGCCTTGCTGCGGGAAACTGGCGTAGCCGCTGATTTGATGGTGTGCGGCACGACCGGGCAGGCAGTAGATCCGGAACAGATTTATGTCGTGGACCCGGAGTCCGGCCCGCGAACGGCAAGGCCGGCAGATGTCTGGCCAACTGTATCGGGCAAGACTCTGCTCGATATGGAGAGGGAAGACTATGGCGATATGACGACGCAGATGCAAAGTAAATTTTTGATGCGGTTTCTGCTGGCGCATCAACTGGGCGGCGTACCGCTCAATACACGCCAGATCCTGATAGATTTGATGCAGTTATAAGCGACCTTTCCTGCCATGAGCCTCTTACATCCAAAAAGTCCTGTCATTGATTTAGGCGTCAATATCGACCATGTCGCAACACTGCGCAATGCTCGCGGTACGTCGTATCCTGACCCGGTTGAAGCAGCTTTACTAGCCGAGGAGGCGGGCGCCGATCTGATCACGCTGCATCTGCGAGAGGACCGCCGTCATATCCGGGATGCCGATGTAGAGGCAATCCGGCCACAGTTGCGCACCCGCATGAATCTTGAGTCGGCAGTGACGGCGGAAATGGTCGATTTCGCGTGCAGGATCAAGCCGCAGGATGTTTGCCTGGTGCCTGAACGCAGATCGGAAGTGACGACTGAGGGCGGGCTCGATGTCGTCAGATATTTTACGGAAGTGCATGCAGCCGTGCAGCAATTGCAAGCTGAAGGTATCCGGGTCAGCCTGTTCATCGATCCCGATATTGCCCAAATCAAGGCAGCGAGCGAGTCGGGCGCGGAAGTAATTGAAATCCATACCGGACGCTACGCAGATGCGCCAGTCGGGCCCGCTCAGTTGCAGGAACTGGAACGGGTAAAGGCAGCAGTTCTGGAAGGTGTCCGGCACGGATTGAAGGTAAACGCCGGTCACGGCCTGCACTACACCAATGTGCAAGCGATTGCCGCGATTCCGGAAATCGTCGAACTCAATATCGGCCATGCGATTGTTGCACATGCGGTATTCATCGGCTGGCAGAATGCAATCAAGGAAATGAAGGCAATCATGATTGCAGCGCGTCTGGGTGTACACATGAAATGATTTACGGTATCGGCACCGATATCATCCGGATTTCCCGCATTGAAGCTGCGCTGGCTCGCAATGGCGAACGCTTTGCCGAAAAAGTCCTGGGTCCGGAAGAGTTCCAAAAATACTTGCGGCGCAAAGTCAAGGTGGAGGCACGCGGGATTCGCTTTCTGGCCACCCGCTTCGCTGCGAAAGAGGCGTTTTCCAAGGCTATCGGTCTTGGCATGCATATGCCAATGACATGGCGCGCAATGCAGACGCTCAATGCGCCGAGTGGAAAACCGGTAGCCGTGACGAGCGGAACGTTAGATGCGTTCATGCATCAAAATGGATTGACTGCGCAGGTATCGATTACCGACGAAGTCGAGTATGCAGTGGCATTCGTGATCGTGGAGAAAAAATGACAGCAACAAGCACTGCCGCGTTGCATCCTGGCCCCGTTATGTTGGACGTGGTTGGCACCTCGCTGTCGGAGGCGGACATTCGACGCATCCGGCATCCACTGACTGGCGGCGTGATCCTGTTCGCGCGCAATTATCGCGACCGCAAGCAGCTGACGGCACTGACCGAGGCAATCCATGCCGCACGACCGGGCATCGTGATCGCGGTGGATCACGAAGGCGGACGGGTGCAGCGTTTCCGGACCGATGGTTTCACGATACTGCCCCCAATGCGCAAGCTGGGCGAGTTATGGGACAGGGATGTGCTGGCTGCCATGAAGGCAAGCACCGATGTCGGCTATGTCCTGGCATCCGAATTGCGCGCCTGCGGTATCGATCTTTCGTTTACGCCGGTGCTGGATCTTGATTTCGGCTCGTCTGGTGTGATTGGCGATCGTTCTTTCCATCGTGATGCGCGCGTGGTTGCTCTGCTGGCAAAAAGCCTGAATCATGGGCTGGCACTGGCTGGGATGGCGAATTGCGGCAAACATTTTCCGGGACACGGGTTTGCCGAGGCAGACTCGCATGTGGCGGTTCCGGTGGATGAACGCAGCTTGGTGGACATTCTCGCAGAAGATGCCGCGCCCTATGGCTGGCTCGGCATGAGTCTGGAAGGCGTGATGCCGGCACATGTCATTTATCCGAAGGTGGACAGTAAACCGGCAGGGTTCTCTAAAAAATGGCTGTCGATCCTGCGCAAGGATATGGGCTTCCAAGGTGTTATTTTCAGCGATGACCTCAGCATGGAAGGTGCAAGCGTAGCAGGCTCCGTGACTGATGGTGCACATGCTGCACTGGCGGCCGGTTGTGACATGGTGCTGATTTGCAACTCGCCGGACAAGGCCGATCAATTGCTGTCCGGCCTGAAAATAAAGAAGACTGCTGCCGCTGAAAAGTCGATTGCCAGACTTGCTTCGCTGGTTCGGCGAATACCGGCTTTGCCGTGGGATGCGCTGCAAAGTGATGTGCGCTATCAGGCAGCCAGGAGAACTGCTGATTCTCTCACTGCGGCATAATCAATTGATCGGCGAGATTCCGGATATCGTGCAAATCTCGCTTTCATTGGCGCCATGGCGATGACCGATCCTGTTGTTCCCGATACGCGTGCATCTCTGCTTGACACGGTTGCGAAACTCCCGCATTTGCCGGGCGTGTACCGCTATTTCGATGCGGATAGCAATGTTCTGTACGTCGGCAAGGCGCGCGACCTCAGAAAGCGCGTCTCCAGCTATTTCCAAAAGACACTGACCAGCCCGCGTATTGCCATGATGGTGGAACGCATCGCGCGTGTCGAAACCACTGTCACGCGTAGCGAAGCCGAAGCGCTGCTGCTGGAAAACAATCTCATCAAAACTCTGCAGCCGCGCTACAACATTCTATTCCGCGATGACAAATCGTATCCCTATCTGAAAATTACCGGGCAGGCATATCCACGCATGGCGTATTACCGTGGATCGGTGGATAAGAAAAATCAATACTTCGGACCATTTCCGAGCGCGTGGGCGGTGAAGGAGTCGATGCAGATCCTGCAGAAGGTTTTCCAGTTGCGTTCATGCGAGGATTCGGTATTCGCCAATCGCACGCGGCCATGCCTGTTGCATCAGATTCACCGCTGCAGCGCACCATGCGTTAATGCGATATCCGAAGAAGACTATGCGGTAGATGTCGATAACGCCGCCAAATTTCTGCGTGGACGCCAGACTGAGGTGCTGCACGCATTGGAAGCAAAGATGCATGCCTATGCTGCGACATTGAAGTTCGAGCAGGCGGCGACCGTGCGTAATCAGATTGCGGCGTTGTCGCGCGTACTGCATCAGCAGACGATGGAAACAGTCGGCGATGCGGATATCGATATCATCGCGGTAGTCGTGCAGGGCGGTCGCGCCTGCATCAATCTGGCCATGGTTCGAGGTGGGCGTCATCTGGGGGATCGGGCATATTTTCCTTCCCATATCGATAGTGTGCTAGCCGCTGCGGATGATGCCGCGGAAGCTGAAGTATTGAAGGCATTTCTTGCCCAGCACTATATTGATACGTTTGTTCCCGGCACCCTGATCCTGAGCGTCGAGTTCAATGAGCCTGCCTTAATGCTGGCGCTGATGGAACAATGCGGGCATCGCATCCACCTGGTATTCCAACCCCAGGGGCAGCGTCGGCAATGGCTGGAAATGTCGCAGAAAGGCGCTGAAATCGCGTTGGCGCGCCTGCTGTCGGAGCAGGGCTCGCAGCAATCGCGGACGCGAGCGCTGGCCGATGCGCTTGGCATTGATGTCGCGGATATCGACACGCTGCGCATCGAATGCTTCGATATCAGTCATACGCAGGGGGAAGCGACGCAGGCATCGTGCGTGGTATTTCATCACCATGCAATGCAGCATGGCGAGTATCGGCGCTACAACATCAACGGCATTACGCCGGGCGATGATTATGCGGCCATGCGCCAGGTGTTGATGCGTCGTTACGAGAAGGTGGCGAATGGCGACGGCGTGATGCCGGATGTCGTGCTGGTGGATGGCGGTAAGGGGCAAGTCGAGATGGCGCGCCAGGTATTTGCAGAATTGGGACTTGATATCGCCCTGATTACAGGCGTTGCCAAGGGAGAGGGGCGCAAGGTCGGGCTGGAAACACTGATTTTTGCCGACAATCGCGAACCGCAGGAATTGGGTAAGGAGTCTGCCGCTTTGATGCTGATTGCACAAATCCGGGATGAGGCGCATCGATTTGCGATTACCGGTATGCGCGCCAAGCGTGCCAAGGCGCGCCAGACCTCGAGGCTGGAAGAGATCGAAGGCGTCGGTGCAAAGCGGCGGCAGAAGCTGCTGGCGCGCTTTGGCGGTCTGCGCGGGGTGCTGGACGCCAGCGTGGATGAGCTGTCATCGGTGGAAGGCATCTCGCGGCAATTGGCAGAAGACATTTACAGACAATTGCATTAAATTATGCAACCAAGGAGCCGCGCAGCGTCTGTGCGCGACGTTAAAAAAAGAACCTCATTTATGCCTTTTAATATTCCGATTCTGCTCACATGGCTGCGTGTTGCGCTGATCCCCCTGGTCGTGGGTGTGTTCTATCTTCCCGATACATGGCTGTCGCCATTCGAGAAGAGTGCTGCATCGACCGCCGTGTTCATCATTGCCGCAGTAACGGACTGGTTCGATGGTTTTCTGGCACGGCGCTGGAATGAAACCTCAGCATTCGGTGCATTTCTCGATCCAGTCGCCGACAAGCTGATGGTCGCCGGCGCATTGCTTGTATTGGTGCAGTTCAATCGCATCAACGCAGTGATTGCCTTTGTCATTATTGGGCGCGAAATCGCCATTTCCGCATTGCGTGAATGGATGGCGCAAATCGGGGCGTCAAAATCGGTTGCAGTAAGCTCTGTTGGAAAAATCAAGACAACAGCGCAGATGATCGCGATTCCGATGCTGCTTTATCATGACATGGTCGGCAGTATGATTGATACGCGTATCTGGGGCAGCTGGCTGCTGGATATCGCCGCTATCCTCACTGTTTGGTCGATGTTTTATTATCTGCGCAAGGCATGGCCATTGATCAAGGAGCGTACTTGATACGATGCTGGCTACCGTTGAAAATGCGGCATGCAGAAAGTGCATCCTGCTTTCGCAGCTTGACAAAGAATGTTGATCCTCTATAATACGCACCTGTTGTGAACGCGGGAGTAGCTCAGTTGGTAGAGCGCAACCTTGCCAAGGTTGAGGTCGAGAGTTCGAGACTCTTCTCCCGCTCCAGATTTAAAGGGAAGCTCAACAGGCTTCCTTTTTTGTTGATAAACAAGATGTGCATGGAATATTTATTCAATAATCAAATTGCTCGCAGCGCAGTTTTGATTTCGCAGTTACAATACGTTCCCACGGCGGGGTAGCAAAGTGGTTATGCAGCGGCCTGCAAAGCCGTTTACGCCGGTTCGATCCCGACCCCCGCCTCCATTACAGAAAAAGCCCACTTTTGGTGGGCTTTTTTTATATCCATACCATTCTCTATTTCGTATTTTGAAAAAATTGATTAAGATCATTAAATTTTGAGGTGATGCCGATATCCTAGCAGCTCGTTGCAGCGGCGTTTTTTTGCTGCTGTTTTGATTGGACGTTGCACCAAGCATTTTTGATTCAACGGTTATTCCTTGGTAGAAGCTTGGATAAAGGTTTACAGGATGAAGATACCATCGAAAGATATCACCATGCAGAAAATGAAAAGTATACTTTCGAATACTTCGCTATTTCACATGCTCGATGATGCACAACTCGAAACAATTGTCTCCGCTACGCGTCCGATCCGAGCTGCAGCAAATACCTGTGTAGTCAACCAGGGAGATGCCGCCAAAGGCATTTTCATCATTGTATATGGACAGGTCAGGCTGGGATTCGACATGAAACATGGCAATGAGAAAACGCTTGCCATTCTGGATCAGAACAAATGCTTTGGTTTGGGCGAAATGCTGCTCGGCCGCGAGCATCTTGCATTCGTCAAAACCACTACTGATACGATGCTGCTTCATAGCGGGCGTGAGACCGTGCTGAACGTGGCAAAAGAAAACTTTTCATTTGCCCATGAACTGATGATCTGCGTAGGGCGCCAATTTTATACGCTGGTGCGCGATGTGGAGAGCTATTCGCTACAGAGTGCCCGACAACGACTGGCGGCCTACTTGTTGCGGCAACGCGAACATCAAGAGAATGATTCGATCGAACTGGTTGCCAGCAAAGCCTTGATTGCTTCCAGGTTGAGCTTGACCCCAGAAACATTGTCCCGCCTCTTTCATGATTTTTCCAACGATAACCTGATTTCCATGTCCGGTCGGCGCATCAAGATCCTTGATTGCGAGAAACTTGAAGCATTGCTGACATGATGCTGCCTTGGAAGGTTGAACAGTCATCCGCTGACCATCCAAGTGTTTATACCCTGCTATTCGAATGAATAATGCAGTAGTGCTCGCAAATCACACTTTCTTATAAAAGTGTCTGAAAAAATGGCTCAGAGATAACCGTATCTTTTGAATAACTTTCGATGATCCAGCCGCGGAGCCATGATGCGGGTTGCGATGATGCGACGTTTTTTTGCGATTGCCTGATGTTCGATGCTGCGAGCGCCCATCCGCAGCAGGAACGGCTGCACCCCGCATGTACTGGTCTTCTTCCATTCTGATGATCCAATCATCATGCTCTTTGCGTTTGACGGGATCGGAGAGCACTTCATATGCAGAATTGATGAGTTGGATGATACGTATGGCGTCTGGATTGCCAAGGTTGTGATCAGGATGGTGTTTTTGTGAAAGCGTTTTGTAAGCAGCCCGTATGACTTCGGATGGCGCATTGCGTGCAACCTTCAGATTATCGTAATGCGTATGAATGCGCGCCATTCTTCTTTATCCGGAAGATGAAGTTGTTTTTCAAAACTGTGGGTGCAGATCCGCTTTTTACACGGAATACTTATTATACGATCTCAGCAGAATCGTACAGTACGTCAATTCTATTGCTCCTGCTATTTGTCAACTTTTCTGCGTATGCCGCACTACACAAGAATACAAAACAAGTTTCTTATAAAAAACAGATCATCTAATCATTTTTAGATTAGATATTGATTTTCTTACTGGCATCTATTAACACATCCGACATAACCAAGTCTTGCATCATAACGGAATTATTGTGGTATTTCCGATAATAAAATAGGGCGATGTTCAATCATGAATAAAGTTTTTCTTCAGTCAACTGTCGGAAAATAGAATTGGCTGTTCAGGAAACTACGTTGTTAATCTATTTTAGAGACCATTGTTTTTCAATTGCCATTGCAGGCGTTATCAAGTTTTGACCTTGATTTTCTTTCAATATCCTCTAAAGAAAGAAGAATAAAGCAATAAATTGACCTGCGGCGTTTGTACCGGTATGATGCGTCTTCCTCGGGGCGTAGCGCAGCCTGGTAGCGCACCTGATTTGGGATCAGGTGGTCGGAGGTTCGAATCCTCTCGCCCCGACCAGGTATATCAAAGGGTTAGCTGTCATGGCTAACCCTTTTTTATTGTCACTACGTAAATCATATCTTTCAATAAAACGACTGCAGTTTCAGCATGCTGAAAAACCAAGTTGATGTCAAATAAGCATGCATTTTCTCCTATCTGCAGACTTCACTTATTTTTACTTGTTTTCATCTGAATTTCGTTGCATGACCCCCGGTCGTTGAATCATCGACCGGCTTATCCTTGAGTACCGTAAATATGCCAGCAAGTTTCTTATATTCCAATATTTGCTTGGGGCAATATAAGGCTATTGAGGTTCGAAATACATATTGTAAAGATACGTAAAAATGGCTCTAAACTGGGCAGCGCTTCCTATACTATTAAAGAAAAGGAAGGGTGCATCATGAAATCATTGCTATTGGGTACGGGGTTTGCCGCTACGATGTTATTAAATGGATGTGCGGTGTATGGACCGCCCCAAGCATACAGTGATGTTCCATATTATCAAAACGTACCGGTCTATGGGCAGCCGGGTTATCCGCAAACAGTGTATATGGAACCAGCGCCAATTTATGTTGGACCTCCGGTTACGTTCGGTTTCAATTTCGGTTATTGGAGCGGTGGCGGACATGGCCGTCATGGATGGGGGCATCACCACCATTGAGCGGTACATGGAAGCACCGCCGTACGTGGGATTGAAATTGGTGCTGGTATGTTTTCCTACCGCCAGCTCCGGTACTAACAGCCTGTTCTTTTGAGTTTTATCTCACTCCGAAAAGCATGTATGGCCATCATATTGGCGTTTTGATATTTCCCGGTAATGACATTTATCAAATAATGGCTTTCCCAAGAATGCGTTGGTCTGAATAGCACAGAGGGTTGCAGAAATGCAGCCCTTTTTTATATGTAAATCTTTTGTCTGATGAAAATAATTCTGGGTGGTATCGATGCAAGTGGTGATAATCGCCAAACGATCTTTTGTCTTGCATAATGCTCTACGTACTGTTTTATTTCGATTTCTTGCATTCCAGAATACATTTGCCCAAGACACATATGTT
>DATEZO010000087.1:0-24353 GCA_035255485.1 Burkholderiaceae bacterium | reverse complement strand
GAGGGTGAGAACAGGGCACGATGACATCAAGACTGCATCGTGCCGGATGAATAGTGTGGCCAAACCAGTGGGCTTTGCATGCCATCTGCCAGCAAACCGAAACCGTTTCGTATCTTGTCCCTGTCCGGTGGCGGTTATCTCGGCCTGTATAGCATATGCATTCTGGAAGAGCTGGAAGCACGCGTGGGTGAACCATTAGGGCGGCGTTTCGACCTGATTGCGGGCACTTCAATCGGCAGTATTCTGGCACTTGCGCTTGCCTTTGAAGTGCCGATGGCGAGGCTAAAAAATTTATTCCTGGAACACGCGCAGGATATCTTTCCATTCAGCGCCCACCCATCCGGCAGGATTGGCCGCGTGCTGGACATGGCCCGTTCTGCGCTTGGCCCCAAATACAGCGGCAATGCACTACGTACGGTATTGCAAAAATATTTCGACGAACAGCTTCTGGGCCAGGCCATGCATCATGTCGTGATTCCCGCCGTAAATGTCAGTAACGGTCGCACCAAGGTGTTCAAGACGCCACATGGCAATGCCTCGCTGGGGGATGCCGCCATTCCAGTGGTCGAGGTGGCGATGGCCTCCTGTGCCGCACCCGGGTACTTCCCGTCAGTGCGCATCGGTAACGAATTGTTTGCCGATGGAGGTGTCTTTGCGACTGCGCCCGACCAAGTCGGGCTGCATGAAGCCGAGCACTATCTCGGCATTAACCCCGATAGTATAAGAATGCTGTCGATTGGCACCGCGACCGTGGGCTATGTGCCGCGCGAAGAAGTGTCAGAAGATGTCAGCGCCATTGCCTGGCTTTCTGAAGGCCGCTTTGTGCTTACCCTTGTCTCGGTACAGCAGCAGCATGTGAAGGCAATGATGCAGAAATCCCTCGGCGAACGTTATCTACGGCTTGATGCCGCATGGCCGGAAGGCTCGGGGCTCGGCCTGGATGTCGCGACGGAAAATGCGTCCAACATCCTGATGCACCTTGCATATCAGACCATGCGTGTGACCGACACCAAGACGCTGGACACTTTTCTCGGTTGATCCGTTCTTCACAGGCAAAGACGTCTTGGGTGTTGCAGATTCGCATTGCGTTTCCCATGCCGCGACAAGCCGGATGATCAGATTGCAAAGGAAATCCCATTGTTTCCTCTTTTATCAGAAGTTTTATACACCAGTATGTATTTTTAAATGCCAGCGAATTCATTGCGAATAATATGTGTTTTTTACATATACCCCTTGATTTATTACTGGAATAAGTAAAAATAAAACAACAATAGCCAGAATTTTCCTTGTGTTTTCGTTGATATATACGAAACTTTGAAGCCTGATCCTTGTCGTTATCAATGTGTCGTGTTGATCAATGAAAATCAGGAACTCATGCCATTTCGATCTTTCCGCCTCTCCTTGCGCTTTGTATTGCCATTGGCAATCGCATTAAGCCTGTTTGCCTATGCCATTGTTCCGCTGGTGGATAACCTGACGCTGCAATGGTTCGTCAAGGATCTGGATACCCGTTCGCAATTATTGGCAAGCGCACTGCACGAACCGCTGCTGGAATACGTGCCGCGCAAGGATAAAAAGAAGATCACGCAATTATTCGAGCGTTCGCTGCAGGATGAACGCCTGTACGCCATGGCGTTTTGCGATCCTGGCGGGAAGCTGCTGTACCAGACCGTTACTTATCCACAGCCGCTTGGCTGCCATATTCCACCACCGGACAATGCGAAGATGCAATCCCTGGTGCAATTGCCGCAAGGCCCATTGCACGTGTCCGAGACATCGCTGGATTCCGATACGCAACATCTCGGAAAGCTGATTCTCGTGCACGACATGAGCTTTATCGAGCGTCGCAGCGCAGATACGCGCAAATACGTGATCACCATGTTTGCGTTATTGGCCGTGGTAATTTCACTGATAACGGTGATAGTGGCGCATCTGAGCTGGCGCGGCTGGATCAATGCGGTAAAAGACATCCTGCGCGGCGACTTGCTGCCGCGCACGCCATCATCGTCAACATCCGAAGTCCAGCCGCTGGTCGGCGACCTGCGGGCGTTGTTGCATGAATTTAATATCGAGCGGCGGGTGCAGACCGATTCGCCGCAGCTCTGGACGCCTGACAAGCTGCGCTCGCTCTTGCATGAGCAACTGGCCGGCGATGAAGTGCTGGTGGTATCCAATCGCGAGCCTTACATTCATGTCAAGACACCGCATGGTGCGGAAGTGCGACGGCCCGCCAGCGGGCTGGTAACTGCGGTCGAGCCGGTGATGCGGGCCTGCTCCGGCACCTGGATCGCACATGGAAGCGGCTCGGCCGATCGCGAAACAGTCGATCGCAATGATCGCGTTTCGGTGCCACCCGCGCACCCCAGCTATACGCTGCGACGCGTCTGGCTGTCCAAGGAAGAAGAGCAGGGCTATTACTACGGGTTTGCCAATGAAGGCTTGTGGCCGTTATGCCATATCGCGCATGTGCGGCCGGTATTCCGCACCGCCGACTGGGAACAGTACATTGCAGTCAACCAGCGTTTCGCCGATGCGGTGATCAAGGAGGCACGCACGGATGATCCGGTTGTTCTCGTCCAGGATTACCATTTCGCCCTGCTGCCACGCATGATCAATGAAGCCCTGCCACGCGCGACCATCATCACGTTCTGGCATATTCCCTGGCCCAATCCGGAATCTTTTGGCATCTGCCCGTGGCGCGAAGAAATCCTCGAAGGCTTGCTAGGCAGCACCATTCTCGGCTTTCATACGCCGTTTCACTGT
This sequence comes from Burkholderiaceae bacterium, assembly GCA_035255485.1. Lineage (GTDB taxonomy): Bacteria > Pseudomonadota > Gammaproteobacteria > Burkholderiales > Burkholderiaceae_D > DATEZO01. The sequence goes on along the minus strand of DATEZO010000087.1, from coordinate 21,590 downwards.
AAAAACTTCATCGAGACGGTTGACCGCTATCTGGAAACCCGTATCGAACACGAAGCTTCTACCATTTCCTATGGCGGCAAGCTGACCCAGGTCGAATACTATCCGATCTCAATCGCATGGCCGGAACCCGATGAAATCTGCAACCAGACCGTTGCCGAATGCCATGTATCGATTCGCAAGAACCTTGGCCTTCCACCCGACCATCTGCTGGCGGTTGGGGTTGATCGACTGGACTATACCAAGGGCATCATCGAACGTTTTCAGGCGGTCGAACGGATGCTGGAATTACATCCCGAGCTGGTAGGGCGGTTCACAATGGTACAAATCGCTGCACCCAGCCGCTCGTCGCTGGACGAATATCAGAATTTCGAAGCGCGTGTCAGGATGCTGGTGCAACGCATCAACAAGCGGTTTTCCACGGGCGTCTACGAGCCGATCCTGTTCAAGGCGGAACATCATGATGCCGAGCAGGTCAATCGTTATTATCGCGCGGCGGATGCTTGCGTGGTGACCAGCTTGCATGACGGCATGAACCTGGTCGCCAAGGAATTCATCGCCGCGCGCGATGACGAGCACGGCGTGCTGGTATTGAGCCAATTCACCGGTGCTGCGCGCGAACTGCACGAGGCACTTATCGTCAATCCGTATCATATCGAGCAAAGCGCCGAGGCAATTTATCGTGCCTTGACCATGCCCGAGCCCGAACAGCGTGAACGCATGCGTAGCCTGCGTGCGCGGGTCAAGGATTTCAATGTTTATCGATGGGCCGGGCACATGTTGCTGGATGCATCGCGGCTACGCCAGCGTGAACGTGTCATGACAAAAATCCGCTCTCATAGCCGCAAGCCGCTGCGGCGGGTTGTATAGATAAAAGCCGACATGCCACTATTGTTTTCTGAATCGGGCCTGCAGCGCCTTGATGAAGTCGTCAAGCCGGGGCTTTTGTGCGTATTCGATTTTGATGGCACGCTGGCGCCAATCGTTGCACAGCCCGAACAAGCCTGCCTGCCTGCCAATATCAGGCAGCGCCTGATGATATTGTCGGATTACGCGCCGGTTGCCATTCTCACCGGACGCTCGCTGGCCGATATCCGGATGCGTCTTGGATTCGAACCGACTTATCTGGTGGGTAATCATGGCCTGGAGGGCTTGCCTGGCTGGCATTTGCAAAGTGAAGGCTATGAGAAGCAGTCCCGCATATGGAAAAGCAGGCTGGAGAATGCATTGCAGAACAAGGCTGTCTTCGACCCATCGATATGGATCGAAGACAAACGCTATTCGCTATCGGTGCATTATCGGTCGGCATCGGACCATCCGGGTACAATCAGCCAGCTGATGGAATTATTTGAAAAGCTGTCGCCCGTCCCGCGTATCGTTGCCGGCAAATGCGTTTTCAATTTGCTGCCCGGCAACGGAGCAGACAAGGGGAGCGCGTTTTTGCAGCTGATGGAATCCAGCAGTGCATCCAGTGCAATCTATGTCGGTGATGATGTGACGGATGAAGATGTATTCAGGCTGCGCCGGCCAGACCTGCTGTCCATCCGCGTTGAAAACGCGTCCGATACCGCGGCCGAGTTTTACTTGCCGCACCGGCTCGATGTACTGCGGTTGCTGGATGCGGTAATCGGGAGATTGGCCCGGCTTCCGGTAAACACGGCGGATAGCCTGGGTCCGTGAATGAGCACGATGCATGCTGCCAGGACATGCTGCTCAGCCAAGAACCGACAAGAGCCGATGCCTATGCCGGGATGCCCCCGATCCTTGCCGGAACAACGATGAAGTCATTGTGTATTTCCGGAAAACCTGTAGAGAAGAAATGCGTGATCGGCTCGCTTCGTTCGCTCGATTAACCAGATAAAGCAGATAAAGGAAGCTCGCATGACAACGCTTGACCTCGGTCTTGTTGGAAATTCACGTACTAGCGCCCTGATTGATCGAAAAGGCGCGATTGTCTGGTGGTGCTATCCTTATTTTGACAGCGATCCCATATGCTGTTCGCTGCTGCAGCCCGAAGCACAGGATGCGCCTTGGGGTGTGATCGATGTACGGCTTGATGGCGGTACGCATACGGAGCAAAGCTACGAACGCAATTCTGCGATCCTGACTACCCAGTTTTTCGATGACGCGGGCAATGCGATCGAAGTCATCGACTTTGCGCCAAGGTTCTATTTGCACGGCCGCATGTTTTCGCCCTCCATGCTGGTGCGCATCATACGGCGCAAATCCGGTCGCCCGCGCATCGTATTGCGGATTCGCCCGGCGGTCGATTACGGTGCCAGCCGCGCCGAAATCCGTAGCGGCGCGCATCATATTACCTATGTCGGGTCCCTGCAGGCGATGCGGGTCACTACCAATGCATCGGTCGCCGCCATCATAGACGAGCGCTCCTTTTTTCTGCAGGAGAGCGTCACGCTGCTGATGGGTCCCAATGAAACCGTCGACGGCGCTGCGCATGAAGTCGGCCGCTCCTTCTATGAAAAAACACAGACGTACTGGCACCGCTGGGTACGCAATCTCGCGATTCCGTTCGAATGGCAGGATGTCGTCATACGCTCTGCCATCACGCTCAAGCTGAACGCCTTCGATGATACCGGCGCGATAGTTGCTGCTGTCACCACCTCCATTCCCGAAGCACCCAATAGCGGGCGTAATTGGGATTACCGCTATTGCTGGCTGCGCGACGCTTATTTCGTTGTCAGTGCGCTGAACAGCCTGGGCGCTACCGGCACCATGGAGCGTTATCTCGAGTTCATTCTCAACATCATTGCAGATACGCGCGATGCTCCCTTGCAGCCGGTGTACGGCATTCGTCGTGATGCGGCACTGGATGAATCAGTGGCCCCCGCGCTTGCAGGCTATCGCGGCATGGGACCAGTGCGGGTTGGCAATCTCGCCTATTTCCAGGTGCAAAACGATGTGTTTGGCGCGGGCGTGCTGGCAAGTACGCATGCCTTTTTCGACACGCGCCTGGAACGCCCTGCAGGCCACCACATGTTTACCGACCTTGAACGCCTTGGCGAGCAGGCGGTGAAAAACTACAATACGCCGGATGCCGGCATATGGGAATTGCGCGGTGCGAAACGGGTGCATACTTTTTCCAGCATCATGTGCTGGGCGGCTTGTGACCGCCTGGCATCGATTGCGCGTCGTCTCAAGCTGGAGGATCGCGCGGAATTCTGGGCCAGCCATGCACAGAACATACACCAGACGATTTGCGCGTCAGCGTGGAATCCTGAACTGGGCAGCTTCGTATCGACCTTTGGCGGCAGCAGTCTGGATGCCAGCTTGCTGTTGATGGGAGAGTTTCAATTCCTTGCACCTGACGATCCACGCTTTGTCGCCACTGTTGCGACAATCGAAAAGCATTTGCTACGTGGCGATTTTCTGCTTCGCTATGATGAAGAAGATGATTTTGGCCGGCCCGAAACCGCATTTCTGGTATGCACTTTATGGTGGATTCTTGCCTTGGCACAAATAGGCCAAAAGGAACGGGCACGGGAATTATTCGAAAAAGTATTAAGCAAACGCAATCATCTCGGCTTGCTGGCGGAAGACGTGGATCCGAAAACCGGTGAACAATGGGGTAATTTTCCTCAAACGTACAGTATGGTAGGCTTAATCCAATGTGCAGTGCGATTAAGCATCCTATGGGATGAAGCTTATTGATCGGTGCTGTCCTGATTGCATTTGGCCGAACCAAACGGAGCGGCACAACGGGAAAAAGATAATTGCTTTATAATTTTTCTTGTTTGCATGACATCAATGGACTGACAATAAAATTTTTATGCAGTGATTGTCTTGCTATGGGTTTTGAATCAAAATCCATTTTATAAAATATCAAGAGTATGGAAATCAGCGGTAGCCTTCACAAGGAGAGTCAATTTTTCTCTCATGCAGCTTACGTGTGAAACATTGAAGGCCGCTTTTTATTAGTGATGGATTTTACGCAAAGAAAATCAATTGCTTACTCCCAAAGTACTCATTGTCAATAGCCATGCAGCCACCTTGCTGACGATAGTCAATCTATTATCCGACTCATCGGATGCAAGCAACTATCAGCTCATTACAGCGAGATCCGGTGAAGAGGCCTTGCAGCAGGTAGCCAATCACCAGTTCGCCGTCATTTTGCTGGATGTGAGCATGCCTGGAATGGATGGTTTTGAAACTGTAGAAGCAATTCATTCACTTCCGGATTCAGCCTCGGTTCCGATCATTTTCATTACTGCACAGTATGCTGATGAAATGCACCAGCTCAAGGGTTATGAAAAAGGTGCGGTAGATTATTTGTCTGTTCCGGTGATTCCCCAGATATTGCAAACCAAGGTGGCCGTATTTGTTGAACTGGCGAAAAAAAATCTTCAGCTGATGCACAAGTCCCGGGAGCTTGCAGACCTGAATCACGCGTTGCAAGTGCAACGCGCACAGGATCTTCAGCATATCGCAGAACGAAAAGTGGCCGAACAGGCGCTGGAGCAGTCACGCGAGGAATTGCGCTTGCTGGCCAATCATATGGAACGGGTCAAGGAGGATGAGCGTAAGCGCATTGCCCGGGAAATCCATGACGATCTCGGCCAGAACCTGCTGGCATTGCGCATTGATATTTCAATGCTGCATGCTCGTACCGGCGCCACGCATCCAAAACTGCACGCCCGGATTGACAATGTGCTGAATCACATTGATGCAACAATCAGGAACATGCGGGCCATTATCAATAATCTGCGTCCGACTGCCCTTGATCTGGGTTTGAATGCCGCGATCGAATGGCAGGTGCATGAGTTTCAGCGCCGCAGTGGAATCAACTGCCAGCTGACGATGGACAAGCGGGAAATCAATCTGGATGACAGCTACGCGACAGCTTTATTCCGGATATTGCAGGAATCGCTTAGCAATGTGATCCGTCATGCGCGCGCAAGCTGCGTCAATGTGGAGTTGCGCAAGGATGGGGATTTGCTGGTAATGACCGTGTCTGACAACGGCATCGGCGTTTTCCCCGATTGCCGTCGAAAGGCAAATTCTTTTGGCCTGGTCGGGATCAAGGAGCGTGTCAGCACGTTAGGCGGAGAAGTGGCCATTAATACCGTACGGGATCAGGGAATGACTCTGATGATTTCGATCCCGATGGACAAGATCGTTCCGGCAACAGAATCGTCTTCGGATACCGACGTGATTGCGATGGGTGGTATCGCGACAAATAAAATCCTTCCGGCAAGCAAAAAGGTTGCCAAGGGAGCTTTCAAATTGCGTCAAAAAAAATCGCTTGCCCAACCAACCCAATAGCTGTTTTTGCACGGTTGATTTATCTGAAGAATATGGCTGCATCCTTGATGATGGCAGTATTCGCAACAATTTATTAACGCATCGCACGATTTCCCAGAATAATTTTCATGAGTAAACTGAGTCTTGACCGCATTCTTCAATCCCAAGGGATCGGGAGTCGCAAATGGTGTCGGGAATTGATTGCTGCCGGCGAAGTTTCAATCGACGGTTGCATCGTGACGGATTACAAGGTGGCATATGAAACCGACCATCTTGCCTTTACCTTGTTTGGTGAATCCTGGATATACCGCAAGTACGTGTACATTGCACTCAACAAACCCGGTGATATCGAGTGTTCAAGAAAACCCAGCCACCGTCCCGGTGTAATGACGCTTTTGCCCGATCAGTTCGGCTGGCGCGATGTGCAGCCGGTAGGGCGCCTCGATCATGATACGACTGGCCTTTTGTTATTGTCGGATGACGGGGCATTTATACATGCGCAATCTTCTCCCAAAAAGCATGTGCCAAAAACCTATGTGGCCACGACATCCGAGCCGGTGACAGATGCGCTCGTACAACGACTGCTGGAAGGTGTGCTCTTGCACGACGAGCCCGCGCCCATAGCAGCTCAAACATGCCGCAGACTCGGTGAGCATCAACTGGAAATCGTGCTGGAACAAGGAAAATATCACCAGGTTAAACGCATGCTTGCCGCTGCCGGCAATCATTGCAATGCATTGCGACGCTGCGCGATTGGTACGCTGATGCTGGATGAACTTTCCCTGGAGGAAGGTGAATGGCGCTATCTCGACGATGCGCAGTTAGGATTGCTTCTTTCTCCGCATTGATGCCGTGTATTGCACCCGGCATGCCCATTCGACAGCATATAAATAGAAAATGAATGTGTGCGGCGCACACTTGCATGATCCTTGCGCCGGCCATCCAGCCTGGCTACCCATGTACAAGAACACGCGCGCCTGGATCGCCAATTTTACATTTTGCGACTCGTCAGTATTCGCATGTTGCCGCTATCGCCAATGGTATTCAGCGTTACCGGACGCCGCCAGACCTTTCCAATATACTCAAGCACGCGCTCGGCGCGATGAATATCCAGGCCGCGGCCGTCGCTCTTGTAATCGTGCGTCAACTCAAGACTGCCGTCGTGATGCAGATGGGTCGCTGCAATGCGCGGCGCCCCGTAATTGAATTTCGGCGCCAGAATCGCTTCGTGAATTGCATGGAGGTCGCGGTTTGCAATCCGGATATCGCCATCATCGCGCGCTTCGTAGACGAACAGCTCCAGCTTTTCCGCCAGTTCTGCATCAAGATAATTGCGAATGAAGCCGAAATCGTCTTCTTCTGCGCAAATCCGGCGCGCAGCTTCCAGCCCTTTTGTTTCAATGATGCGCTCCCACATGCAAAATCCGAGATGATAGGGATTAACTGCCAACGCCAGCTGATTTTCCGATGCATACGGTCGCACTACATCCGAATGCGCCTTGATCGCCGACAGATACAGATCGCCCGGCAGAAAATCAGCCTCGCGCAACAGCCGTGCATGCCAGTATGACGCCCAGCCTTCGTTCATGATCTGGCATGCGAAAACAGGATAAAAATAAAACGACTCTTCACGGACCGCGAGAAAAATGTCGCGTTCCCAACCTTCCAGTTCAGGCGCATAGTGGGCAATGAACCAGAGCAGATCGTATTCCGGTTGCGGAGGAAGCTTGAGACTCGAGCGGATCGGTTTGCTGTCTACCACATGCTTTTCACCTGGCAAATCCAGATAACGCTGATGGAACTGGTCCGGTTGCGGTGCCTGTTCCAGCTTATGTACGCCGACCGGATAGAGCGGGCGATGCAAATCACTGTTGCTATCAATATGCGGCTCCAGCGCGAGCGCCGCATCCAGCACCGCTTCCACGCGCTCCTGGCCGAATTCCTGCAAGGCGGTTTCGATCCGATGCGCACGCGCAGCGGATTGTTCAAGCACATGGCCGCCTGCCATTTCCATGAAGTGCGCGAACAGATGATTGTTTTTCGCAAAATCTGCATGACCGAGCACATGGGCGACGACCAGCGTATTTTCCGGCAGCGTATTGTTGTTGACCAGATAGGCATGGCAAGGATCGCCAGGGAACATGACTTCGAAAATGCGTGAATGCCCCATGCCTTGCCGAATCAACTGGTGAATGTAGCGGACACCGAATGACCAGTGCGGCATGCGGATCGGGAGTCCGTAAACCGCGATTTCCATCATGAAATTATTCGGTACCAGCTCGAAATCGACCGGATAAAAATCAAGACCGAGGCGCGTCGCGAGCTCCTCGATGCGCTTCGCATAATCAATCAAATCGGTGTTCGTGGAGAGCATTACGTTTCCTCGGCATGTTCTGTTTGCTGCACCAAAAATTGACGAATGGCTTTCCATACGTCTTCCGGATTTGCGAGAATGCTGGTGCCAATCGGTGCGCCACGCCGTTCCAGCTCCGCACAGATCGCTTTCATTTCGGTCTCGGTAATGCGCGGCGATCCCGGTACCGTTTCCACATAGCCGACATAGTTCAGCAATGTCGTCAGTTTGGCGAGCGAGGCGGCGGCGGCGGGGCGATCTTCCGTGAAATTCTCGCCATCGGATGCATAAAACAGATACCCGTTGTATTGCGACGGATCGTATTCGCTCTGGATCAATTCCAGCGCCAGGTTGAAAGCGGTTGAGGCGCCGGTGCCACCAGTGCCGCTGACCTGGAAAAATTCATTTTCTGAAAATTCCCAGGCTTGCGTAGTATGCGCAATGAATCTGGTTTCCACTTTCGTATAGCGGCGGCGAATGCCTTGCAGAACAAAGAAAAAGAAAGTCTTGGCCAATTTCCGTTCTGCTTCGGTCATGCTGGCGGAAACGTCGAGCGCAAAGATCACCACCGCGTTAGTGGCGGGTTTGCGACGCTGCACCAGTTGCCGGAAGCGCAGGTCTTCGTTGCTGAATGGAACCGGATTAGCCTGGAGCGCGCGGCGCTTTACCGCTTCTTTCACGGTGCGGCGGCGATCCAGCCGTGCGCGTGCGCCGCGCTTGTCCCAGCCTTCTCGCACCAGTTCCTGATCTTCGACGGACGTATTGCGCTTCGGCTCAAGATCGGGAAGTTTCAACTCTTCCCATAACCAATCCATAATGTCGTCAACCTTGAGTTCAAGCAACAACTTGACTTCACCCTCGCCATTGTCACCTTGCCCTTCATCACCCTGTTGGCCGGGCTGTGCCGGCCGCAGGATATCTCCCGGTTCTCCTTGTCCCTGTCCGGCGTCGCTATGCGACTGCGCCTGGGTATCCGAAAGGCGAAAGCGCGCATGTTCCAGCATGCGCACCGGCACCCGCACCGTCCGTTCCTGCGAGCCGGTGATGATGTCCGATTCCGAGATGAGGTCGGGTAAGCTTTGCTGCACGCCCTCACGAACCTTTTCATTATGTCGAAGCCAATCGCGTGCGCCTCTGGAAAACAAGTCGTACCACGGCGTTTCGGCGGAAATCGAGATGTGATTTACCATATGTTTACCTATCATCCATGCCGGCGTGCCTTTAAGGACGAGAAGGAATCACAGGCATTTGCGGACCCATCTTCGCCTTGAGGCTTCGGCCATTTGCATTGGCATTCGATCATCCATGCCGCATGCGTCATTCCTGTGCCAGCAACGTTGTCACGTAATTCAATGCCTCGCGTGCGCTGTGGCTGTCGTAGTCGTATTCATCAACCAGGCGGCGCTCGACCACGGATATCTTTTGCCGCACTTCTTCATCCGGACGCGTGGTGGAACTCACCATGCGCAATACATCACGGCGCTGCTCGAACAGATACTGCTCAACCGCATCATGTAACTGCACGTGGCTGCCGAGAGTGAATTTTTCACCGCGCTTGAATGATCCCATTGCCTTGCGCACCACCTCCTGCCGGAACGACTGCTTGCCGGAATCGGAGATATGGATTTTTTCTTCGACCGCGCGCAGGAAACGCTCGTCCGGCTTGCGCTCCTCATTCGTAATCGGGTCTCTGATCTGGCGGTTATCCAATGTCGCTTCGACTTCATCCAGATATTTGTCGAGCAAATCCTGCGCTTCCTGTTCGAACGATACAAACAGTGCCTTATGAACGTCTTCCTTGACCCAGCGATTATAGAAATGCTTGCGCGCCAGAACCAGGTAATCCATCCATTTGCGCTTTTTCTTGGGGTCGATGCGAGCATCGTTTTCGATTGCATCCTTGAGTGCCAACAGCACATCCATGGTTGTCAGGCTCTTCACATTCGACTGGATGATCGCATTGGATAGCGCATTGATCACGAAGCGGGGCGATACCCCGGACAAGCCTTCATCCGGCATCTTGTCCTTGATCCGGTCGGCTTCCGCGCGATTAACGCCTTCCACTTCTTCGTCCGCATAGATGCGGACTTTCTTCATCAGCTCGGACTCCTTGTCTTCACTCTCGTGCAGCCGGGTCAGGATGGCAAATACGGCGGCTGCATGCAGTACATGCGGATCGAGATGTACTTCGCGGAAGGCCGGTGCGGCGGACGAGATCAGTTTTTTGTAAATTCGCGCTTCCTCCTTGTAATTTAGCGTATAGGGAACCTGGATAATGACCATGCGATCAAGCAGCGCTTCATTCTCGCTCTCCTGCAGGAATTTGCGGAATTCAGCCAGATTGGTATGCGCCAGGATGGTTTCATCCAGATAAATCAGCGGAAAACGCGATACCTTGACATTCTTTTCCTGCGTTAACGTCAGCAGCAGATAGAGAAATTCCCGCTTCACCTTCAGTATTTCGATCATTTCCAGCATGCCGCGACTTGCCGCATACACGGCGCCCGACCATGACCAGGCGCGAGGATCGCCTTCGTCGCCGTATTCCGCAACCTTGGACAAATCGACCGAGCCGACCAGATCAGCCAGGTCGGCCGTGGTGGGGTCATGCGGGGCGTAAGTGCCGATACCGATGCGGCCCGCTTCCGAAATGAAGATGCGTTCCACCGGCATCTGAAGAAAATCGCCGTCGTACTGCTCTTCCAGGCGTGAGCGGCAATACGGGCAGACTTCACCCGTGATTTCCACCCCATAGGTTTCGCGGAATTGTGGACGCAACGTGTGCGGTACCAGATGCAGCGGCGATTCATGTACCGGGCAGCCCTTGATGCCATATAGCGCGCCGGCATCCGTGAAACTGTACTCTTCCAGGCCGCGCTTGAGCAGAATCACCAGCGTTGATTTTCCGCCAGAAGGCGGACCAAGTAATAACAGTAAGCGCCGCCCCACTTCGGAGCCGGCGGCCGCAGCCTTGAAATAATCAATGACACGTTCAATTGCCTCATCGACGCCAAACAATTCATCACTGAACAATCTGTTCTGAACATTGTCGGCCGGTTCCCGCGAGCGCGTCCAGCGGATCATGTCCCAGATGTATTGGTGGGAAGTCCGTGCAATGCCGGCAGGATCGACAGGGACTATTCTTTCCAGAAATTCCGACACTGGACCTGCCCAGTATGCGGCTCGATGGTCCTTGGTGAAAGCAACGAGATTTTTCAGGAAGCTTTCTCTTTGCTCGGCGGACTCGGCATTACCGTGGTTCATCATTGCAGTTCTCCCCGATAAAGTGATTGGATTTAATCAATGGACCATTGAAAGCGGATTACGTTTCTTTTCCCTGCATTTTATTGGTCGGTACAGCGTAGAAAACATCCGCGTCCATGCTAAAGCTTGCAGACAACAGCCTGCCCCCTTCAAAGTCATAGCGCCGCAACACCATGGATTTATATGTCCCCAATCCGGCCGTGATTTTCTTCAGCATGGAAACGCTTGAAGACGTCATATGAAGAGTAGCAAGATGCGTGCGCATCTCATGATTCGGGCTTTCCGGACTGCATTGCCGAACAAATGGATTTTTCCAGCTATCTGCCTATGCGCACGAGAGAAAACCGGCAGGATGAAAATGCCTGTTTCCACAGATTTCCACAGGCGATCAATAAAGAAATCTGCAGATCTGCCGTTAATCAAGGGAACAGCACGGGAGGAATTAATGGATGTCAATGGAATTGCCAATCTGGCGACGAGCCTGGCTGATACAAAACTCAGCCAGGAAATCGGTATTGCAGTGCTGAAGAAAGCGCTCAATGCAGAAAGCGCCGGCGCTCTGGCGTTACTGAACGCGCTACCGTCGCCCACCGTCTCCAATCTGCCCTCCCATCTCGGGCAGAATATCAACACTACAGCGTGATGCTTGCCTGATTGAAGATACGCGGGATACAGATCCCTATTTTCAATCGTAGTTTCTTTTAACCGGACCAGTGATCGCTGACCGGCTTTCAATTGTTGCTTTTGAATATGAGTACTGGTCTAATCTCCTTGCAGGAAGGTATTTTCTTCATGCAATGGATGTAGCTTGAGAATGGATCCTGGACCAATCTTCCATCGCTGACAATTGGCTCTGGATTTCGAGCGGACATGATCTGGCAATGAAGCCTGAGGCTGCATGCCCGCGCAGCGCGTTTCCATCGGCATTTCAGGATGAATATATGCACATCAAATTTCTCGGTGCGACTGGAACGGTTACCGGCTCCAAATACCTGGTGACATCCGGCGCGGTGAAAATACTTGTCGACTGCGGCTTGTTTCAGGGATACAAGCAGCTTCGCCTGCACAACTGGGAGGCATTTCCTGTCAAGCCTTCCACAATCCATGCTGTTGTGCTGACCCATGCGCATCTTGATCACAGCGGTTATCTGCCTCTATTGGTGAAAAATGGATTCCGCGGAAAGATCTACTGTTCGGCAGCTACCTACGATCTCTGCAAGATCATTCTTCCCGATAGCGGCCATCTGCTTGAAGAAGAAGCCGCTTATGCCAACAAGCATGGATTTTCAAAACATGCACCGGCGCTGCCGCTGTACACGGAAGAAGATGCCGAACATGCCCTGAAATTCTTTACACCCGTCAGTTTCGGCAAACAGTTCGCCGTGGGCGGCGGCCTGAATGCGGCGCTGATGCGGGCCGGCCACATTTTGGGCGCGGCAATGGTTTCGCTCACGGATGGCGCAACAACACTGACGTTTTCTGGGGACCTCGGGCGCCCGAACGATCCCATCATGCTGCCGCCATCGCTGGTCGGACGAACCGATTATCTGGTGGTGGAATCGACCTACGGCAATCGCCGCCATGACCCGGCCGATCCACTGATTTTACTTGGCAAGATCATCAACGAAACCACCAACCGCGGCGGTATCGTTATTATTCCGTCGTTCGCCGTAGGGCGGGCGCAGACGATGCTGTACTACATGCATCTGCTCAAGGTGTCGGGCGCCATTCCATCCGTTCTGCCGATTTATCTGAATAGTCCCATGGCAAGGGATGCAACGCTGATTTATCATGCGCATGAAAACGATCAACGCTTGAATCACGCGCAATGCGAGGCAATGTGCCACGCCGCAAGGATCGTTAATTCAATGGAGGAATCGATTGCCCTAAATCAGCAGCATATGCCGATGGTAATCATTGCTGCCAGCGGCATGGCTACCGGCGGACGAGTATTGCATCATTTGAAAGCGTTTGCGCCGGACCCGCGCAACACCATCCTTTTTGCCGGTTTCCAGGCCGGCGGCACGCGCGGCGCAGCCATGGTTGCCGGTGCGGAGTCGATCAAGATTCACGGAGAATATGTGCCGCTAAGGGCCCAGGTCGCGCAACTTGATAATCTTTCCGCACATGCAGATGGCGATGAAATCGTGGCGTGGCTATCGGGCTTTACCGCACCGCCAAAACAGACCTTTATTACGCATGGCGAGCCGGATGCAGCCGATACCCTGCGCCGACGCATCGAGGAAACGCTGAAATGGCCATGCCGGGTGCCGGGTTATTGCGATAGCTTCGAACTTGCCTGAAAGAGATGGATGGTATCCAATCGTATTCGCAAGACGGCGCTCAGGACAGGAAATAATGCAGCGAATGTGCTTCGTATCAAGCGCTTTGGCATCGATACCTATCAGGAGCCGGTAATTTATTTGCGTAGCGATTCTCCTATTTGCCGAGCTGAAGGCTTTGAGGCGCAATCCCGCGTTGAGGTGCGGCGCGGAGAAAAATGGATCATCGCCACGCTGAATGTGGTCAACTCGCAAATCCTGAAACTGAATGAAGCAGGCTTGTCGGAAGCGGCCTGGCGGGCATTGGCCGCTGCGGAAGGTGAGAAAGTGCGCGTCTTCCATCCGCAGCCGACGCAATCATTTTCGCTGGTACGTGCAAAAATCCATGGCAATCCGCTTACGTCGGACGGTGCGTCCGCCATCATGCGCGATATCGTCGATGGGCGTTATTCCGATATCGAACTGGCTTCCTTCATTACCGCCTGCGCCGGCAATCGGTTGGATGTGGCGGAAACCATTGGATTGACGCGCGCCATGATCCGGGTAGGGCGCCGCCTGGAATGGAATACCGTTCCGGTGGTGGACAAGCATTGCGTCGGCGGCTTGCCCGGCAATCGCACCACCTTGCTGATAGTGCCGATCGTGGCCGCTTGCGGCCTAACGATCCCCAAGACATCATCGCGCTCGATTACATCTCCGGCGGGAACCGCGGATACGATGGAAACACTGGCGCCGGTCACGCTCGACATGAAGCAGATCAGGCGCGTGGTCGAGAGCGAAGGCGGATGTATCGTATGGGGCGGCGCCGTCAATCTCAGCCCGGCGGATGATCTTCTGATTCGCGTGGAGCGCCCGCTCGGGTTGGACAGCGACGGCCAGCTTGTTGCTTCAATCCTGTCCAAGAAAATCGCCGCCGGATCAACCCATGCGCTGATCGACATACCGGTAGGTCCGACAGTGAAGGTGAGATCCGCCGAACAAGCCGAGGCACTGAGCAAACGGCTGCTTGCAGTCGGCGATGCAATCGGAATCGTGATGCGAACTGTCATTACGGATGGGACGCAACCGGTCGGTCGTGGCATTGGACCGGCGCTGGAGGCGCGCGATGTGCTTTCGGTACTGCAAAACGATCGGCATGCACCGGATGATCTGCGGCAGCGGGCGCTGCTGCTTTCCGCCAGCTTGCTGGAACTGGGTGGCAAGGCGCAGCCGGGCGAAGGTCTGGCAATGGCCTGCGGCGTGCTTGGCAACGGTACGGCATGGATAAAATTCCAGGCAATTTGCGAAGCACAAGGCGGCATGAGGGAGCCTTCGGCCGCCGATCATACGCACGTTCTTGTGTCGGCACATCGCGGTCGGGTAGTCGCCATCGACAATCGGCGCCTGGCGCGCATCGCGAAGCTGGCCGGCGCACCGAAAGCGCACGCGGCCGGTATCGTATTCCATGCACCACTTGGCACACAGCTTGAAGTCGGACAGCCGCTGCTGACGATACATGCCGAATCCCCGGGTGAACTTGCCTATGCGCGCGCCTATGCCGAAGCGCAGGAGGATCTGCTATTGATACAGGCTACATGATGATCCCCATTTTTTTCGCCATACCGGACAATGAAGCACTGGCGGCGCTGCTATCCGGGACGGCGCATTGGGATGCGCCTATCCCGCATCGGAAAAAACGCGGCACGGCGACCATGACGGGAAGCATCGATTCCGGATACCGCACGCCGGCACGGGCTGACGCCAGTATTGGTCGATGATAACGTTAACGTCGTCTCCACGGCACCATGAAGACCTCTGCTTCCTTATCGCACTTGAATGCGGCTGGTGTTGGCATCGTGACGCACCCCCTTGTTGGCGGATGGCGCATTGGCAGCATTGCAGGCCGCCAGGGTGAAGTCGATGGTCGGTTGTAATATCGTTGCGCCTGTCATCAGCCGGATCGATCTTTCTGGATGGTTGGCGTTGGCAGCGGCAAAAATCATGAAATTCTGATGATAAAAGGACGTTTTTGATGGAGAATCCCCAATCGATAAATGAATTCTGGTTCGGCTCCCATCCGGATGATGCAATCACGGCGCAGCAGCAATCAGGGTTATGGTGGTCGAAAAGCCCGGAGATTGACCAGCAGATCCGGTTGCGTTTCGCCAGTACGGTCGAGGCAGCAGGCACGCTCGGGCTCGATGCCTGGAAAACATCACCCGCTGGGCTGCTGGCCTTGGTGCTATTAACCGATCAGTTCCCGAGAAACATGTATCGCGATACGGAGCGGGCATTTGCTTTGGATGCGTTGGGACGGGAATATTGCCTTTCCGGACTGGATCACGGGGTTGACCGAAAATTGCGACCGATCGAGCGCGCCTTCTTTTACTTGCCGCTCGAGCATTCGGAATCGGGGGAACACCAGGCGCTTTCGGTGCAGCTTTTTACACAGCTCTATCAGGATGTGCGAACCGAACATATGGATGTGTTCAGGGGGTTTCTGATGTATGCGTTGCGCCATCGTCGCATCATCGAGCGATTCGGACGGTTCCCGCACCGGAACAAGGCGCTTGGCAGGACGTCGACTCCGGAGGAAATTATTTTTTTGCAAGAGCCGGGGTCGTCATTTTAAGATGCCCCGGAACCAAACCATTTTGCGGAGAGGGTGCATGAATCCTGTCCGTTACAGAAGTTGAAAGGATGTCATTTGATACGCAGCGCCATTGTCTCTGCCTTTGCCGGCCTTCTGATGTGGGTTTGCCCGCCAGTCTTTGCGGATACCCTATCGATTGCCGTCGCGGCCAATCTGCAATACACCTTCGATGAACTGCGCGCCGGGTTTAAGGCTGAAACCGGTCACGATCTCCAGGCCACCTATAATTCATCCGGCAAGCTTACCGCGCAAATCATGAACGGCGCGCCATTCGATGCATTTTTATCGGCTGACATGGCGTATCCGGAAAGGCTCTACAAGGAAGGCTTCGCCGTTGCCGCGCCGAAGCCGTATGCTTACGGAACCCTGGTTCTATGGACCATGAAGCCGGTGACGTTATCTGCCTGGCAAATGCTGCTGTCGAGCGCCGCGATCGACAAGATCGCCCTGGCTAACCCGCAAACTGCGCCGTATGGACGCGAAGCGATGAAGGTGCTGACGTACTACAAGCTTGATACGGCGTTAAAAACAAAACTGGTGTTTGGTGAAAGCATTTCGCAGACCAACCAGTATATTCATTCCAGGGCTGCCGATATCGGTTTTACCGCCAAATCCGTAGTGGTGTCGCCGGCGCTGAAAGGGCAGGGCAAGTGGATCGAATTGCCGAAAGACTCTTACACTCCGATTGCGCAGGGTGCAGTGATCCTGCGGCATGGACAGCAGAACAATCCCGATCTGGCCCGACAGTTTCATGATTTCCTGTATAGCCCGAAAGCGCGCGCCATCTACGAACGCAACGGCTACCTCCTGCCATGAACCAGCTACCGGGACTGATTTCCGCAATTGAAACCGCTGGCAGCATCGCGCTGGTGGAGGTCGCGGTCGACGCCCGCCGTTATACCGCTACCCTGATTGGCGTGAATGAAGAAATCGGCTCATGGCACGTGGGCATGCCGGTCCGGCTATTGTTCAAGGAAACCGAAGTATCGCTTGCGAAACAGCTATCCGGATTGATCAGCATGCGCAATCGGATCCCCGCCGTGATTACCGCCATCGAACGCGGCCGCCTGCTGGCGAAAATCGGGCTTGATGCCAACGGCCATGCGATTAGCGCAATCATCACGACCGGATCGTCGCATCTCCTGCAACTGGCAATCGGCGATGAGGTAGAAGGCCTGGTCAAGGCGAATGAAATGACGGTGATGCCGGAGCGCTCTGCATGAATCTCGACTGGCAACCGCTGCTGCTGACATTTCGCCTCGCGGCCCTCACTACCGCGATCCTGTTGCTGGTCGGCGTTCCGCTGGCCTACTGGATGGCGTACACCCGCATCCGCTTCAAACCGGTAGTGGAAACCCTGGTAAGCATGCCGCTGGTATTGCCACCTTCGGTTCTTGGATTTTATCTGCTGCTCGCTTTCAGCCCGCAGCACGCCTTCGGACAATGGCTGGAACAGTGGCTGCATCTTAAGCTGGTATTCAGCTTTGCCGGCCTGCTGGTCGGATCAGTGATTTTCAGCTTGCCGTTCATGGTGCATCCAGTGCAGGCGGGCTTCGAGAATCTGCCAGTGTCGCTGATCGAGGCATCGCGCACGCTGGGCAAGTCCGATGCGACGACCTTGCTCCGGGTACTGTTGCCGAACATGAAATCGGCGTTGCTGTCGGGAACGGTGTTGAGTTTCGCCCATACGATCGGCGAATTCGGCGTGGTGCTGATGATCGGCGGGAATATTCCGGGTGTCACCAAGGTCGCATCCATTGCGATTTACGACGAAGTCGAAAGCTTGAACTATGCTGCGGCGAATTTCCATGCTGCGGTACTGTTCGTGATTTCTTTCGTTATCCTGCTGGCGGTCTATGTCATGAACAAGAAATGGATAAAGGCGACTTGAGTTGATCGATATCGCGCTACAAAAAACGCTGCACGGTGCTGCCGGCAGGATCGACATGGATGTGCAGGCCTCGATAGAGCCGGGTAGTTTTGTTGCGCTGTTTGGCGCATCCGGCACCGGCAAGACTACAGTGCTGCGCATGCTTGCCGGCCTTACGCAACCCGATGCCGGCATACTTTCGGTCAATGGAACAACCTGGTTCGATGCCGCCCGCCGCATCGACCTTCCTCCGCAGCGACGCCCAATCGGCTTCGTATTCCAGGATTACGCGCTGTTTCCGAATTTGACGGTCAGGCAGAATATCGCTTACGCAGTCGCCAAGGGCGATGATGTGTGGGTGGATGAACTGCTTCAACTGACCGGCCTTGACGCCTTGCGGGAGCGCTTGCCTGCCACCTTGTCCGGCGGACAGAAGCAGAGGGTAGCGCTGGCGCGGGCGCTGGCCAGAAAGCCTGAATTGCTGCTGCTCGACGAACCGCTATCCGCGCTGGATGCCGAATCACGCGGGCAATTGCAAGGGGATCTTGCACTCATGCATCGTCGCTTCGGCTTGACAACGCTGCTGGTAAGCCATGAGATCGGCGAGATATTCAGGTTGTCGCAGCGAGTATTGCGGCTCGAACAGGGCCGCATCGTGCAGTCCGGTACGCCGGCCGACATTTTCCTGAACCGGCGCGCCAGCGGCAAAATCAACCTGCGTGCGCAAGTACTGGCGATGCGCCGGGAAGAGGTGATTTGCATTGTTTCGCTGGCGCTCGGCCAGGATATTGTCGAAGTCATTGCTACGGATGACGAAATCAAAGGCATGCAGGTCGGGGACTTCGTTTCCCTTTCCGCAAAAGCCTTTGGTTCGCTAATATTTCAATAGAATGGTTTTGCCATACGTGCGCAAGCGGGCGAGGGAGTTGGAATGAGCCGCTACGCGACTTTCACGTTAAGGGTGTGTGTCTGAAAAACTACTACGGTTCAAACGTACATAGGCATCGAGCAGTGCAGTCTTGTAGACGACGCCAAGCAAGATCGGTTCCTCGATGCTTTGGACCACGGGCAAGCGTTCTCCGTGATGGACGAAGAACTGCTGGAATGCATCGTCAAGCGACATTTCCGGTGTGATGACAGGCAAGAAACCCCGGCGCAGGAAGTCCTTGGCCAGCCTGGCTACGTGCGTTTGCTCATCGAGCATGCCAGAGGCCAGGTCGTGCAGCGAGACTACGCCCTGATAGTGCTGGGCTTCATCAACGATATAGATGTACTTCACCGGATGCTTTCGGAACATCGCGGTCATTTGTTCAAAAGAGGCGTGCAAGGGCAAGACCGTGTCGGCCGGCCTGATGATGTCCCGCATCTGCGTGCCACGCAAGCGTAGGTGTTCCTGTTCATCAAGGTTGCGCTTGATCGTGATTTCGTACATCGATGGGCCGCCCAGGCTACGGGCGAAAAAATAAGCGACGACGCAGGCCAGCATCAACGGCAGCATCACGTGGTAGCTGAGCGTCATCTCGAAGATCATCAGGATCGCCATCAGCGGCGCACTTGTGGCAGCTGCAAGGAAGGCACCCATGCCAACAATGGCATAGGCAGACGGCGCCGACGTGACGGCAGGCCATAGCGCATGCATTGCTTGGCCGAACAGGTGGCCGATAGCCGCGCCCACGAACAGCGTCGGCGTAAAAATGCCGCCGACGGCGCCCGAGCCCGCGGTAAAAAGCGTAGCGACGATCTTGAACACCAGCACGATCAAAACGGCCGACCATAGCCATGGCGCGTGCAGCAGGGAGTTGACGACGCTGTAACCATTACCCCAGACCTCGGGCGCCCACACGGACAGGATGCCGACCATGAGCCCGCCCAGGCCCAGGCGCGCCGGCAAGGAAAGTGCGCTCTTCTGGAACTGGCGCTTGGCCATGCTGAGCAGGCGCAGGAACTGCGGCGCTGCCATGCCTGCGATGATCCCCAGCACGACGAACAGCAGCACCTCGATGTTTGACACATCCGGAAAGGCAGGCATTTCATAGGTGGGCTTATAGCCCGGATAGCCGCGCATGGTAATGTTCGCCACCACCGACGCAATCATGATGGGCCCAAGGCTATCCATCACGATCGAGCCCAGCACGATTTCGGTGACAAAGAAGGCGCTTGCGATCGGCGCGTTGTACGCCGACGTGATGCCGGCGGCAGCGCCGCAGGCGACAAGCAGGCGCAGCCGGACCGGATCAAAGCGCGTGATACGGCCAATGACTGACGCACACATCGCCGCCAATTGCACCATCGAACCTTCACGCCCGATCGAGCCGCCCGAGGCGATCGTGCACAGGGACGATACGCTGTTAAGCAAGGTCTGGCGTACCGAGATTTGTCCATTACCAATTGCGATCGCTTCCATGTAGTCGGGCGGGGCCCCGGACGCATGGCGTTTCGCAAGGACGAGGAAGAAGCCGGCTACGACGCCACCGGCGCAGGGCAGGAGAACGCGCATCTGCCAAGGCAGTGTTGCCGCCATTTCAACAAATGATCCGCTGTGCCCGACCAGCAGCCACTGCGCACCAGCCAAGCCGTCGCGAAAGCCAGTCGTTGCCAGCGCGCCGACCACACCGACTAGCCCGGCCCATAGAAGCATTGCATGCGCGGCCGTGATACCTGGCAGACGATGCAAAAATGCAGTAATTTGAGTTACCAGGATACGCATAATGATAACAATTAGAAACAAAACTGCATCATCCCACGTCTGTTATGTAAGAGCATGCCTCAATATGACGTGTTAACGCTTGAAGGCGAACAGAGACAGAAAGCAGTGACTTCAAGCAGCATTTTCCGGATGCACTCTTGCTTCTTTCGCCCGAAATGACAGCGGGGCATTCCCATTTTCCCGACATGGATCAAGGTTTTCATGATTTTCTCAAATCTTAACAAGAACAATTATCATTCGCGACGTATAATGAATGGAAACCATTCGCCGCGGCAATCGCTTTTCCCGATGCCGCGCCGATCAACTTCTGTGGAAGACAAGCAATGTTCACGAATCGGATTGATAGCATCATGCCTAAAGACGTGGAACACCTGGCTTTGCTGAAAAAAGGCGATTGCGCCACGGTAACGGGATTGGCAGCAACCGCAGGCATTGAACAGACAGCGATGAAAATGCGCTTGCTGGAACTGGGTTTTGCGCCGGGCGAAAAAATCCGTGTCGTTGCCGAGTCGTTTCCGCGTCGCGACCCGATGGCGGTACGGATCGGGAATACGACCTTCGCACTGCGGCGACATGAGGCTGCGTTGATCCATATCGTGCGTTCCGATCTTGCGGCGGCATGATTTCCCTCCAAACAACATGAGTAGTATCAAGCCGCTGCGTCTCGCGCTGGTGGGTAATCCCAACTGCGGCAAGACCGCGTTATTCAATCGCCTTACCGGTGCGCGCCAGAAAGTCGCGAATTACGCCGGCGTCACGGTCGAACGCAAGGAAGGGCAATTCACTTCCGCTGCCGGTTGCTCTTATCAGGTCGTTGATCTGCCGGGCGCATACAGCCTGAATGCAATGACGCCGGATGAAGCGATTACGCGCGACGTGCTGTTCGGCGCACGCGCCGACGATATTCCGCCGGACGTGATCGTACTGGTGGTCGATGCAACCAATCTCAGGTTGAACCTGCGGCTGGTACTGGAAGTGCTGCGTCTGCAGCGTCCGACTATCCTCGCGCTCAACATGATGGATGTCGCGCAAAAGCGCGGACTCGTCATCGATGTGACCAGGCTTCAGAAAGAGCTCGGGATTCCGGTGATTGAAACAGTCGCGGTCAAGCCGGGCGGAAGCGCCGCTTTGATCGCACAACTGGATGCGCTATCGGGCCAGTCGCGGGTTGCGGTCAACACCGGTTCGGGTGACGCTTTCCATGCCGGCAATACCGCCGCGCTCGA
>DATEZO010000086.1:0-37074 GCA_035255485.1 Burkholderiaceae bacterium | reverse complement strand
TGCTTTAAAATCGCGAATGCAATCGCAACCTGCCCCTTCAGCTTGTCTTCCACGCCAACCACCGCGACTTCGGACACGTTCGGATGGCTGGAAATGCTTTCCTCGATTTCGCGCGTGCCGAGACGGTGGCCGGCGACGTTGATGACGTCGTCGGTGCGGCCGAGGATGAAGTAATAACCATCCTTGTCGCGGATGCCCCAGTCGAATGTCGAATACACCTGTTCGGTCCGGAAATTGCTCCAGTAAGTCTTGACGAAGCGCTCATCATCGCCGTACACGGTCTGCATGCACCCCGGCGGCAGCGGCCCTTCGATCACGACCACGCCCTTCTCGTTCGGGCCGCAGGTTTCGCCGCTCACCTCGTTCAACACCTTGACCTTGTAGCCGAATATCGGCACGCCGGGGCTGCCCAACCGGGTCGGTGTATCCTCGATGTCCTTGGCGACCGACAGGATCGGCCAGCCAGTTTCGGTCTGCCAGTAATTGTCGATGATCGGCACGCCCAGTTCGGATGAAATCCATTGCGAGGTGGTTTCATCCAGCGGTTCACCCGCCAGATACAGCGCCTTGAGCGACGAGAGATCGTATTTCTTCATGAATTCCGGCGGCTGCTTTTTCAGCACGCGCACCGCGGTCGGCGCAGAAAACATGCGCGTAACCTTGTGCTTTTCCACGATGCGCCACCAGATACCGGCATCGGGCCGGACCGGCAGGCCCTCGTACATGATGGTCGCCATGCCGGCGATCAGCGGACCATAGACGATATAGGAATGGCCGACCACCCAGCCGATATCGGAAGTGGAGAAATAAGTCTCGCCCACGCGGCTGCGGAAGATGTGCTTCATGGACGACGCCAGCGCCACTGCATAGCCGCCGACATCGCGCTGCACGCCCTTGGGCTTGCCGGTGGTGCCGGAGGTATAGAGGATGTACGAGGTCTCATTCGATTCGAGCCAGGTGACAGGCACCTTCGCATCCAGGTGTTCCTCGCGCAGTGCGCGGTAGTCGACATCGCGTTGCGCGACCAGCGTCATCGGAACCAGGCCGCGATTGACCAGCAGTACCTTGGACGGCTTGTACTCGGCCAGGTTAATCGCTTCATCCAGCAACGGTTTGTAGGCCACCGCCTTGCCGCCGCGCGATCCGGCATCGGCGGACACGATCAGCTTCGGTTGGGCATCGTCAATGCGTGTCGCCAGGCTGTTGGAAGCAAAGCCGCCGAATACCACCGAATGAATGGCACCGATACGGGCGCAGGCCAGCATCGCGATCGCCGCTTCCGCGATCATCGGCATGTAGATCAGGACGCGATCGCCCTTGGTCACGCCGAGCGATTGCATCATGGCGGCGGCGCGCGAGACTTCGGTCTGCAATTCCTTGAAGCTGTAAACCTTTTCGGTGTCGGTTTCGGTCGAGATCGCGATCAGCGCCGGCTTGTCGCCCTGCGTCGCCACCCAGCGATCGACCGCGTTGTGGCACAGATTGGTCTTGCCCCCGACGAACCATTTGGTGAACGGCGGCTTCGAATAGTCGAGCACTTGCGAATACGGTTCGTGCCAGTCGATCAGGTTTGCCTCCCTATCCCAGAACGCTTGCGGGTTTTCGATGGACTGCTTGTAGAAATCTGCATATTTCATGGCGTCTCCAAATCAGATCAGATCGGGTATGTGCCGTGAATTGGCACAGTGTGTAGTTCTTGTTTCAAGTATGGTAAATACGACTTACTGTGCACTTACGCTGCGCTTCAGTCGGCAAAATACTGCAAAAAAAGCGCAGCGATAAAAAAACCGTTGCGCTTTTTCGTGTGGGAGGCGGCTGTATTACTCCTCAGAACGCATCACCGGGCACGCGCACCCAACCTTCCATCAGCACCCGGGCGCTGCGGCTCATGATGGCCTTGGTCACGCTCCATTCGCCGTTGGCCTGGCTGGCTTCCGCGCCGACCCGCAAGGTGCCGGAGGGATGACCGAAGCGCACCGCATTGCGCGCATCGCCGCCGGCGGCGAGATTGACCAGCGTGCCCGGTATTGCCGCGGCGGTGCCGATGGCAACGGCGGCCGTCCCCATCATGGCGTGATGCAGCTTGCCCATCGACAAGGCGCGTACCAGCAGATCGATGTCGCCCGACTTGACCTTCTTGCCGCTGGAGGCGACATAATCGGCCGGCTTCGCGACAAAGGCGACCTTCGGCGTGTGTTGGCGCTTGGCGGCTTCGTCGACGTGCTTGATGAGGCCCATGCGCACCGCGCCGTAGGCGCGGATCGTCTCGAACATGGCGAGCGCCTTGGCGTCGCCGTTGATTGCGTCCTGCAATTCAGTGCCGGTGTAGCCGATGGCTTCGGCATTGACGAAGATGGTCGGGATGCCGGCATTGATCATGGTGGCTTTCAGCGTGCCGACACCGGGGACTTCCAAGTCATCGACCAGATTCCCGGTCGGGAACATCGCGCCGCCCGCCCCCTCTTCCTCTGCTGCCGGGTCCATGAATTCCAGTTGCACTTCCGCGGCAGGGAATGTGACGCCATCGAGCTCGAAGTCGCCGGTTTCCTGCACTTCGCCGTTGGTGACCGGCACGTGCGCAATGATGGTCTTGCCGATGTTCGCCTGCCAGATGCGTACAGTCGCCATGCCCTCTTGCGGGATGCGGCTGGCGTGGACCAGCCCGCTGCTGATGGCGAACGAGCCCACGGCGGCGGAGAGATTGCCGCAATTGCCGCTCCAGTCGACGAAAGCCTTGTCGATGGAGACCTGGCCGAACAGGTAGTCAACGTCGTGGTCGGGCTTGCTGCTCTTGGAGAGGATGACCGTCTTGCTGGTGCTGGAGGTCGCCCCGCCCATGCCGTCGATCTGCTTGCCGTAGGGGTCGGGACTGCCGATCACGCGCAGCAGCAGCTTGTCGCGGGCTTCACCCGGCGCCTGTGCGGCGGCGGGCAGGTCCTGCAGACGGAAGAACACGCCTTTGCTGGTGCCGCCACGCATGTAGGTGGCAGGGATCTTGATTTGAGGTACGTGGGGCATGAATGATTTCCCAGAACAGTATGCTGAACCGCGTAGGGTGCGCTCCGCGCACCATTTCCGGCGCGGAAGCAGCGGTGCGCATGGCGCACCCTACCTTCTTTTACCTTCTTTATTAAGCAGCCTTCGTCGACGACTCGAGGAAGTCCTGCGCGAACCGTTGCAGCACACCACCCGCTTCGTAGATCGACACTTCTTCCGCCGTATCGAGACGGCAAGTCACCGGGACTTCCACGCGCTCACCGTTCTTGCGGTGGATCACGAGGGTGAGATCGGTGCGCGGCTTGCGCTCACCGATCACGTCGTAGGTTTCGGTGCCGTCGATGCCCAGTGTCAGGCGGTTGACGCCCGGCTTGAACTGCAGCGGCAGCACGCCCATGCCGATCAGGTTGGTGCGGTGGATGCGCTCGAAGCCTTCGGCTGCAATCACTTCCACGCCGGCGAGCCGCACGCCCTTGGCCGCCCAGTCGCGCGACGAACCCTGGCCGTAGTCGGCGCCGGCAATAATGATCAGCGGCTGCTTGCGCTCCATGTAGGTTTCGATGGCTTCCCACATGCGCATCACCTTGCCTTCCGGTTCGACGCGGGCCAGCGATCCCGGCTTCACCGAGCCGTCGGGATTTCGCACCATCTCGTTCTTGAGCGTCGGATTGGCGAAGGTGGCGCGCTGCGCGGTGAGGTGGTCGCCACGGTGCGTCGCGTAGGAGTTGAAGTCCTCTTCCGGCAAGCCCATCTTGGCGAGATATTCACCGGCGGCCGAGTTCGCCATGATGGCGTTGGACGGCGACAAGTGATCCGTCGTGATGTTGTCCGGCAACACCGCCAGCGCACGCATGCCCGTCATCGTACGTTCGCCGGCCAGCGCGCCTTCCCAGTACGGCGGGCGGCGGATATACGTGCTTTGCGGACGCCAGTTGTACAGCGGACTGATCGACGCTGCGGTCCCATCGCGATGCTCGAACATCGGAGCGTACACCTGACGGAACATTTCCGGCTTCACGCTGGATTTCACGATCGCATCGATTTCTTCATCCGTCGGCCAGAGATCCTTCAGGCGAATTTCCTTGCCGTCAACGACACCCAGCACGTCCTTCTCGATATCGAAGCGAATGGTGCCGGCAATGGCATAGGCGACCACCAGCGGCGGCGACGCCAGGAAAGCCTGCTTGGCGTACGGGTGGATCCGGCCGTCGAAGTTGCGGTTGCCGGAGAGTACCGCCGTGGCGTACAGGTCGCGATCCACGATTTCCTTCTGAATCGCCGGATCCAGCGCGCCGGACATGCCGTTACAGGTGGTGCAGGCAAAAGCGACGATGCCAAAGCCCAGCTTTTCCAGTTCCTGCTCCAGGCCCGATTCTTTCAGGTACAGCTTCACGGTCTTGGAGCCCGGCGCCAGTGAGCTCTTCACCCACGGCTTGCGGGTCAGGCCGAACCTGTTGGCGTTGCGTGCCAGGAGGCCGGCTGCGATCACGTTGCGCGGATTGCTAGTATTGGTGCAACTCGTGATGGCCGCGATGATCACGGCGCCGTCGGGCATCTGGCCCGGCACTTCTTCCCACTTGCCGGCGATGCCCTTGGCGGCGAGGTCGCTGGTTGCCACGCGGGCATGCGGGTTGGACGGTCCAGCCATGTTGCGCACCACGGAGGACAGGTCGAAATTCAGCGTGCGCTCGTACCGGGCATTCTTGAGGGTGTCGGCCCAGAGACCGGCTTCCTTCGCGTAGGTCTCCACCAGCTGGATCTGCTCGTCGGTACGGCCGGTGAGCCTCAGGTAGTCGATGGTCTGCTGGTCGATGAAGAACATTGCCGCCGTGGCGCCGTACTCCGGTGCCATGTTGGAGATGGTCGCGCGGTCGCCCAGCGTCAGCGCCGCGGCGCCTTCACCGCGGAACTCGAGATAAGCACCGACCACTTTCTGCTTGCGCAGGAACTCGGTCAGGGCCAGCACGATGTCGGTGGCGGTGATACCCGGCTGCGGCCGGCCGGCGAGTTCCACGCCGACGATATCCGGCAGGCGCATCCACGACGCGCGGCCCAGCATGACGTTTTCCGCCTCCAGGCCGCCAACGCCAACGGCGATCACGCCCAGCGCATCGACGTGCGGCGTATGGCTGTCGGTGCCGACCAGGGTATCCGGGAAGGCCACACCATCCTGCGCGTGGATTACCGGGGACATGCGCTCCAGGTTGATCTGGTGCATGATGCCGTTGCCCGGCGGGATCACTTCGACGTTCTTGAACGCCAGCTTGGTCCAATTGATGAAGTGGAAGCGGTCTTCGTTGCGGCGATCCTCGATCGCACGGTTCTTGGTGAACGCGTCCGGATCAAAGCCGCCGCATTCGACGGCCAGCGAGTGATCGACGATCAGCTGCACCGGCACGACCGGATTGACCTGCGACGGGTCACCGCCCTGGGCGGCAATGGCGTCGCGCAGGCCAGCCAGATCGACCAGCGCGGTCTGGCCGAGGATGTCGTGGCAGACCACGCGGGCCGGGAACCAGGGGAAGTCCCGCTCGCGCTTGACCTCGATAATCTGCTTCAGGCAGTCGGTGAGGATTTCCGCATCACAACGGCGCACCAGGTTTTCGGCATGCACGCGGGAGGTATAGGGCAGCTTTTCCCAGGCGCCCGGCTGGATGGCCTCGACCGCGGCACGCGCATCGAAGTAATCCAGTTGAGTGCCCGGCAAGGGTTTGCGGTTTGCGGTATTCATGGCTCAGTATGGAAAGAGGTAAGTCGGGTAGGGTGCGCCGTGCGCACCGCTTTCTTCCGCGCAAAGTGCAAGGTGTGCACGGCGCACCCTACTTCGTCATTTACGCTTGTTAATCGGCACGAACTTCAGATCGTCCGGGCCGACATAGTTGGCGCTCGGACGGATGATCTTGTTGTCGATACGCTGCTCGATGATGTGTGCAGCCCAGCCGGACGTGCGTGCGATCACAAACAGCGGTGTGAACATCGCGGTCGGCACGCCCATCATGTGGTACGACACGGCCGAGAACCAGTCGAGGTTCGGGAACATCTTCTTGATATCCCACATCACCGTTTCCAGACGGTCGGCGATATCGAACATCTTCATCGACCCGGCATCTTTCGAGAGGTTCCGTGCGACTTCCTTGATGACCTTGTTGCGCGGGTCGGACACGGTGTACACCGGATGGCCGAAGCCGATGACGACTTCCTTGTTATCCACGCGCTTGCGGATATCGGCTTCCGCCTCGTCCGGATTGTCGTAGCGCTTCTGGATTTCGAACGCCACTTCGTTCGCGCCGCCATGCTTCGGACCGCGCAATGCGCCGATGGCGCCGGTGATTGCGGAATACATGTCGGAGCCGGTGCCGGCGATCACGCGGCCGGTGAAGGTGGAAGCGTTGAATTCGTGTTCCGCATACAGGATCAGCGAGGTGTGCATCGCCTTTTCCCACAGCGCCGACGGCTTCTCGCCATGCAACAGATGCAGAAAGTGCCCGCCGATCGAATCGTCGTCGGTTTCGACTTCAATGCGCTTGCCGTTGTAGCTATAGTGATACCAATACAGCAACATGGAACCCAGCGACGCCATCAGGCGATCGGCAATGTCGCGCGCACCCGGCGTATTGTGGTCGTCCTTTTCCGGCAGCACGCAGCCGAGCGCGGAGACGCCGGTACGCATCACGTCCATCGCGTGCGACGATGCAGGCAGGCATTCGAGCGCAGCTTTCACATTGGCGGGCAGGCCGCGCAATGCCTTCAGCTTGGCCTTGTACCCTTTCAGCTCCGCTACGGTCGGCAGCTTGCCATGCACCAGCAGATGCGCGATTTCCTCAAATTCGCAGGCATCGGCCACATCCAGGATGTCATAGCCGCGATAATGCAAATCATTGCCGGTTTTGCCGACCGTACACAGGGCTGTATTGCCGGCAGTCACGCCGGATAATGCAACCGATTTCTTGGGTTTGAAGCTTGATGCCTGTTGCTCGCTCATGAAATCCTCCTGAAAAATTTCTTTGACTTCCCTGTCAGTCACGCTTTCGGCAAAATGGGATGTCCATTTGCAAAATCCTGCATGAATTCCCTGCTCCACCCAGCACGGGAATGACAGATTGTAGGTTTA
Source organism: Burkholderiaceae bacterium (assembly GCA_035255485.1). Classification (GTDB taxonomy): domain Bacteria; phylum Pseudomonadota; class Gammaproteobacteria; order Burkholderiales; family Burkholderiaceae_D; genus DATEZO01. Next base: position 29,966 of record DATEZO010000086.1, on the reverse strand, counting down.
CTTCGTTTTTTGCTGGACGAACAGTGCATCGAGCTTCTGTTCGAATTCGTGATAATTGATGCGATCGTACAATTCCATTCGGGTTTGCATGGTGTCGACTACATTCTTTTGCGTGCCATCGCGGCGAATCGCCGTATAGACGTTTTCCGCAGCCTTGTTCATCGCGCGGAATGCGGATAATGGGTACAGCGCCAGGCCAACATGCGCAGATTTCAGTTCATCCACGGTGAAGAGCGGCGTTGCGCCAAATTCCGTGATATTGGCCAGAATCGGCACTTTGACGGTATCGGCGAACTTGCGATACATGGCGAGCTCGGTGACCGCCTCGGGGAAAATCATGTCGGCGCCCGCTTCCACGCAAGCCATTGCACGGTCGAGCGCGGCATCCAACCCTTCCACCGCCAAGGCATCGGTGCGCGCCATGATGACGAAATTTTCATCGGTGCGTGCATCGACCGCTGCCTTGATGCGATCGACCATTTCCTGCTTGGTGACGATTTCCTTGTTCGGGCGATGCCCGCAGCGCTTGGCGCCGACCTGGTCTTCGATATGCATTGCTGCGGCGCCGAACTTGATCATCGACTTGACGGTGCGCGCGACATTGAATGCCGAAGAACCGAAGCCGGTGTCAGCGTCGACCAGCAGCGGCACGTCGCACACATCGGTGATGCGGCGCACATCGGTCAACACATCATCCAGGCTGGAAATGCCGAGATCGGGCAAGCCGAGCGAACCGGCCGCGACACCGCCGCCGGACAGGTAAATTGCCTTGAAACCGGCGCGTTTGGCCAGTAACGCATGGTTGGCATTGATGGCGCCTGCTACCTGCAGCGGGGATTCTTCTTGCAACGCCTTGCGAAAGGCGGCTCCTGCGGAATATTGACTCATGTCGGCACCTTTATCGGTTGTTTCATACACGGGACTCGGAAGTAATATTGCAATCCCTGTGCCATCAGGCATCATTTGCGCTCGCCATGGGTAATCGAATGGAATATTTCTTGAAAAATCAGTCTGTTATAAATCTGGTTGAATTTGTCAGGGGCAGAGAGCCTTGTTACGCATGTTTCAAAATGCGTTACACTTGAAACAATGAAACAGATTATGAAACATGATGCGCCCTCATTTTTCCATCCGCGAAACAACCGATAAGCCGATCATCTGGACTGTCTCGATTTCGCGCCTGTTCGACCTGTTCCGCGATATTACGGTTGAATTCGATAGCCAGGCGACGATTGAGCCGATCAATCTCGGTTTTGAAGATGCAGTACGCCATATCCGGGAACGGTTGGCAACCGAGCGTTGCGACGCAGTGATTTCAGCCGGCTCCAACGGCGCTTATCTGAAAAGCCGGCTTTCAGTGCCCGTCGTCATTGCCAAGGCCAGCGGCTTTGACGTACTGCAGGCATTGGCGCGCGCCCGCAAGATCACATCCGAGATTGGCTTGATCACGTATCAGGAGGCAATGCCGGAACTGGCTGAATTCCAAGCCACCTTCGGTCTCGATATTCCGCAGCGCACCTATGCAACCGAAGAAGACGCACGGGCCCAGATCAATGAATTGAAAGCGGCGGGTATCAAGGCGATCGTCGGTGCCGGGCTTATCACTGATCTCGCGGAAGAAGCCGGGCTGACCGGTGTGTTCCTGTATTCAGCGGCATCGATCCGGCAAGCGTTTGATGACGCGCTTGAAATCGCGCGCTTGACACAGCTCGAATCCAGCCGTGGGCGCGCACAACCGGTGGTCGACACGTTACGCGCCAAGCATGGCCTGCACGATCTGCGCGGCGATTCAGCCGCAATGGAGGCGGTGCGCCAATCAATTGTGCTATTTGCGAAATCGCCGGCAACCGTGCTGATCCAGGGCGAAACCGGCACCGGCAAGGAACTGGCAGCGCAGGCAATGCATCGCGAAAGCCCGCGCGCGCGCCAACCGTTCGTCGCGATCAATTGCGGCGCGGTGGCGGAGTCACTGCTGGAATCCGAACTGTTCGGCTACGAGGAAGGTTCATTCACCGGCTCGCGCCGCGGCGGCCACGCAGGGCTATTCGAAGCGGCGCATCGCGGCACGTTGTTCCTGGATGAAATCGGCGAGATGCCGCTGCAACTACAGACACGACTGTTGCGTGTGCTGGAAGAACGTGAAGTGGTGCGCGTCGGGGGGACGCGACCGGTTCCAGTCGATGTACGCATCATCAGTGCGACCCATTGCGATCTCGACACGCGGATCAAGGAAAACCGATTCCGCGCTGATTTGTTTTACCGGCTGGGGGTATTGCGCTTGACGCTACCGCCCTTGCGCCAGCGTACCGACGACTTGGCGCCATTAGCTGAATGGTGCCTGAAGAATGCATTGGCATCGCTAGGCGTACGGCCACATGCAAATCTGCATGCCGAAGTAGCCGCTTGCGCGTCGCTTCTTGCCGGCTACGCATGGCCCGGCAATATCCGCGAATTGCGCAACCTTATGCAGCGCATGGCCCTGTTTCTGGCAGCCGAGCCGTTGCAGGCGCTGTCACCCAGCTTTGTCCTGGCCATTGCGCCCGAACTTGCAGAGAAAATAAATGCGCCCATTCCTGTTGCCGCCCCTGCCGCGGCAGAGGAATCGCTTGTGCATGTATTGGCGCGCTTTGATGGGAACCGCGAACTGGCGGCACGGCATCTCGGGATCAGCCGCACGACGTTATGGCGCAAATTGAAGCAGCAAACCTGACTGGCGGCATGGCTGGCTATTGCATCGGCTCGCAAAGCCAGCCTGGACCAATGCATCAGCCCCGCACACTGCTCGAAAAGAGTTAATGCAACTGGTGTTTCAGAGTGGATAATTCACGATGTGCCTGCATGACCGCGTTACGAATATTCGCGTCCAGGTTGCTTGCGCGCTCCACCGCCTGTTCGGTACGGTCACTTAATTGCTCAAGATTGTCGACGCATTCGACAATGCGTTTCTGATCTTGCGATTGCAGCACCTGCTTGGTTCTACCGGTTTCCTGATCAAGTTTTTGTACGCAATCCTTCAAGTCTTGCGGCATGTTGGAACCTGTTTCGCATGCTTGTGTCACCTGGTTGATCGTGCGTTCGACATTACTGAAACGTTGCTGGATTTCATTAATCTGCATCATGATGAGACTCCTGTTCAAATGATCTTTCGTGTGAAAGCACTGATACATCCGCTCCCAGCTTCCGGGTCGCAAATGAATTGCCATGAAAAATTGGACGAAAGCAAATCGAGGGATATTCAGAGTGCTTATTTGATAAATCACAAACAGATGAGTTCCGATATTTGCCGATTAAATAGTGCTTGCCTTTACATTAGTTATCACCATTGAAAAACCCGGTTCCATGGCTCCTCTGTACGGTTGCATTACCGGTTTTTCAGTGCCAGCCATCCTTGTTTTTGATTCGTTAGCGCAGCCGGACTCGAATTTTTCGCCGGGATCACCCGAGAGAAGATTATGGTAGGCCTAACGATCCGCCAAGCGCGACGCCATTGATGAATCGACGCTTAGCAGAAACGCATCCACTGCTGCGGTATAGCGCGATTCCTCGCCCAGCTGCTGGTTGATATCCCGGTGCGAAAGATCCTGCTCCAACACGGCTACCCGCATGCCGAGCGATGACGCCTTCGCCGCAAACTGCATGGCCTGCGGGCAAGGGTCGTTGCGTCGGGTCGAACAGACCGCCAATACGGGTGCGCCCTGGCCGGCCAGGGCATGATATGGCGATGCGGCGATCCAGTACGCGATGTCGCTGCCGAAGGCGCGATCATACAGGCGCAAATGTCTTGCCTGCATGATCTGCACGACGTCAAGCGCCGCGCTGTCCAGCAAGACCGTTCCCAGCCAGGGCGCTGCACCCGCCTCAGAAGCAAGCGACGGCATCGCCGCAAGCAACGCGGCGAGATGCGCACCGGCCGAATGGCCCATCAAGATGAATCTGGCGCGGTCACCGCCCCAGTCCGCCGCCTTGCCTTGCGCTGCCGCCATTGCCTGCGCGACATCTTTGGCCTGATCTATCGGACGGGTTTTTGGCAACATCCGGTAATTCGTCGAAATAACGACGAACCCCTTCGGTACCCAGTGCGCCACTTTATTTTCGATGACCGTACGCATCGCCTTGTCGCCGCGTGCCCAGCCGCCGCCATGGACCATGAAAATCACCGGTGCACTCTTGGCCTGCGCTGGTCCATAGACATCAAAACGCTGCAGTTCATCGCTGCCATACGCGACATCGCGCACGACCCGAATGCCTGCCGGCAGGGATGCCGCACCAGGCAATCCAGCATCGTCGTCCTGCGTATCGTCCTGCGCCTGGAGCACACGACGCTCGATGATGCGGTCCCGAAGCGCGCCCGCAAAAGTCGCCTGCCATGCGCACAGGAATACGATCGCAATTAGACCGGCCCGGATTCTTCTATTATTGTTTCGCCATCCCATGTTGATTCTTCCTTATGCGACGATTCGCCGGGAAAACCATTATCCGGAATATATCGGCGACAGCTCGCGGCAATATTCCGAGGGGTCGGATATGCGTCATACGGCGCGGTTATTCATCCTTTGCGCCGTCGATTCCCAGTTCCTGAATCTTGCGCGTGATCGTGTTGCGTCCGATTCCGAGCCGCACCGCCGCATCGTTTTTACGGCCATGCGTATGCTTGAGCGCGGCCTTGATCAATGCCGATTCAAACTGGCGACCCAGCGCATCCATGACTTCAGACTGTCCGGCCGATAGCATGTGCGCCGCTTCGGTTTCAAGTAGTGTAATCCAGTCGCCGCATGCGTCATTGCCTGACGCGGCCGCACCAGCAGATAGCGGCGCACCGTCGGTGCTGTTCGACGCACCATGGTGGAGCCCTGCATCAGGCTGCGCGACTGCGCTTGACGCAATCGGCGCGGATGCGGGCGGCACAAAAGGCGTCACCTGTCCTTCCGTCAGCTCCTGCGGCAAGTCTTTGACTTCAACGGTCTGCCCCGGCGCCATCACCGTGATCCAATTGCACAGGTTTTCCAGCTGACGCACATTGCCGGGCAAATCGAGACCGCACAGGAATCGTTGTGCACCGTCAGACATGCGTTTGGCCTCGACCCCGAGCTGCCTGGCGCTTTGCGCCAGAAAGTAGCGGGTCAGGAGCGGAATGTCTTCACGCCGCTCGCGCAGGCTCGGCAGCCGCAGGCGGATCACATTCAGGCGATGGTACAGGTCTTCGCGGAACAATCCATCCCTGACCCGCTGTTCCAGATTCTGATGGGTCGCGGCAATCACGCGTACGTTGGCTTTTAAAGGCTGATGCCCGCCAACCCGATAGAAATGGCTGTCCGACAGTACCCGCAACAAGCGCGTCTGCAAATCGAACGGCATATCGCCAATCTCGTCCAGGAATAGCGTGCCGTTCTCGGCCTGCTCGAAGCGGCCGCGGCGTGTCGTCTGCGCGCCGGTGAACGCACCACGCTCGTGGCCGAACAATTCCGATTCGAGCAGATCCTTCGGGATTGCGGCGGTGTTCAATGCAATGAACGGCTGCGATGCACGCGGGCTGTGCTTGTGCAAGGCGCGCGCCACCAGCTCCTTGCCAGTGCCGGATTCACCGGTGATCAGGACCGTTACATTCGATTGCGACAAACGGCCGATGGCGCGGAACACATCCTGCATCGCCGGCGCCTGTCCCAGGATTTCGGGCGTCTCGGTTAATATCTGTTCATCGCTTGCTTCTCTCAGACTCTCTTCAAGCGCACGCCGGATCAGCTCAACCGCCTTGTCGACGTCGAACGGTTTGGCCAGATATTCAAATGCGCCCCCCTGGAAGGCGGCAACCGCGGAATCGAGATCGGAAAACGCGGTGATGATGATGACCGGCAGGCCCGGATACAGAGCCTTGGCCGCCTGCAGTAGCTGGATGCCGGAGTCACCCGGCATGCGGATATCGGATACCAGTACTTGCGGTGCACCGGTTTGCAGTGCATCCATCGCATCGCGCGCATTGGAAAAACTGCGGGTCGCAAGATTTTCGCGCACAAGTGCCTTTTCCAGCACCCAGCGGATCGATTCGTCGTCGTCAACTATCCAGATTGGTTTCATATCCTCTTTTGCCAATGCGGCAACCGCATGCATTATTCCGCCAGTCAGGGCAGTGGTATCAAAATCCGGAAATCGGTGCATCCCGGCCGGCTGTCGCATTCGATCACGCCCATATGCTGCTGCACGAAGGTCTGTGCCAGTGTCAAGCCCAAACCGCTGCCGCCTTCGCGCCCCGATACCAGCGGGTAAAAAATACGGTCGCGCATTTCGTTGGGAACGCCGGGTCCGTTATCGATGATATGCAAGTCTAGTGCCAGCTTGTAACGTATCTTGGCAATCGTGACTTGCCTCGCAATGCGCGTCTGCAGCAGCAGTTGCGCGTCGCCGTTCCGGATGCGTTCGGTCAATGCCTGCGTCGCATTGTGTGCAATGTTCAATACAGCCTGAATCAGTTGTTCCTTGTCGCCCCGAAATTCAGGCGCGGATAAATCGTAATCGCGCCTGATCGTCAATCCATTCGGGAATTCAGCCACGATCAGGCTACGCACCCGCTCGCACACTTCGTGGATGTTGACGTCACCCACGATATGCGGCCGGCGATGCGGCGCCAGCAGCCGGTCCACCAGCGTTTGCAGGCGGTCGGCTTCCTTGATGATGACCTGCGTGTATTCGCTCAGCTCTTTCAAATGGCGTTCGGGCAGCTCGCGCTCCAGTAATTGCGCGGCACCCCGTATGCCACCCAGCGGATTCTTGATCTCATGCGCCAGATTGCGAATCAGTTCCTTGTTGGCCTGATTCTGATCAAGCATCCGCTCTTCGCGGACCAGCTTAAGCTGCTGCACATTTTCACGCAATTCGATTAGCACCGGCATATCGGGGCGGTCGAGCGCCGTGACGATCGTATGCACATGCAAAGGCTCGCGTCCGGCGCGCTCGAGCGCCAGGTCCTGACGTTTATCTGCAAACTGGTTTGCCATCGCCTCATGGAAAACCGCTTCCAGGCTTGCACCATTCAGGAACAGATCGACAAACTTCTGCCGCGACAGCGCCTTGAACGAGGCTTCCAGCAAATGCTCTGCCGCCGGATTGGCATAGGCGATCCGGCCTTTCGCATCAAGCACGATCACTGCAGACGCCAGCAGATCCAGACCAGTCAGGGAATTTAATGATGTTTTCACGGATATTTGATGTTATGCAGTAAATACCCAAGATACGCCATCGCATGCACCTTGCAAAGCGGCGGACTCCCGGGATGGCAGGTAAACACCCAAAATAAAGGCCGCATTGCGCGGCCTCCAGATACACATGCACAGATGAGCTTGCTACTTCAGATTACCGATCTCGCGTTTCAGCGCTTCAACATTTTTTTCGCTGCGATTCATGTCTTCCTTCATCGTCGCAACACGCTCCTGATATTTCGCGTAATTTCGCTCGTCGCCATGCCGCTCCGGCTCCCCATTATTGAATTCCTTTTTCAGATTCGCCAGCTTCGACTCTTCCGACTTCATTTCATTCAGCAAAATCTGGCGGCGATCATTGTCGCGCGCCTTTTGCGTGTCGCTATCGACTTTCGGGAAGTCGGAAGGCGAAGAAGTCTTGGCCGATGCAGTTTGCACGGACGCTTTTCTGGCGGGCGGCGCGGGGATCATGGTAATGCCAGGCAAATCGACCTTTTTGCAACCTTTGGTAAGCCCGGTGTTCTTGTATTCCTTTTGACCATTTTCACCGACGCACAAATAGACATCGGATTGTGCATGCGCACAGCCGAATGCAACAAGAAGGAAGAATGGCGTAAATAATTGTCGTTTCATTAATTTTCTTTATTGAAACTTGTTTATGCGAATTCCCAGTGTAGGACAAGAAACCGCGCATGACAAATACTGGATACCAGATCCGGCTTCCGATGCAACAGCCCCGCAAAGTCAAAAGGCGGAGAAGGCCAGCGCCTTCCCCGCCTTTCTTGCTGCGAATACCGCTTACAGCGAGTAGTACATGTCGTATTCGACTGGATGCGCAGTCATGCGGAAACGCTGCACTTCCTGCATTTTCAGCTCGATGTAGGCGTCGATCATGCCGTCGCTGAATACGCCGCCGCGGGTCAGGAATTCACGATCCTTGTCCAGATATTCCAGCGCCTGGTCAAGCGAGGTGCAGACGGTCGGAATCAGCTTGTCTTCTTCAGGCGGCAGATGATACAGGTCTTTCGAGGCCGCTTCGCCCGGATGGATCTTGTTCTGCACGCCATCCAGACCTGCCATCAGGAGCGCCGCAAAGCACAGATACGGGTTGGCCAGCGGGTCCGGGAAACGCGCTTCGACGCGGCGTCCCTTCGGATTCGACACATGCGGAATACGGATCGAGGCGGAGCGGTTGCGGGCGGAATAAGCCAGCTTGACCGGCGCTTCGTATCCCGGCACCAGGCGCTTGTACGAGTTGGTTCCCGGGTTGGTGATCGCGTTCAGCGCGCGCGCATGCTTGATGATGCCGCCGATGTAGTACAGCGCAAAGTCGGACAGGCCGGCGTAGCCGTCGCCCGCGAACAGGTTCTTGCCGTCTTTCCAGACCGACTGGTGCACGTGCATGCCGGAGCCGTTGTCGCCAACGATCGGTTTCGGCATGAAGGTCGCGGTTTTGCCGTAGGTATGCGCCACGTTCCAGATCACGTATTTCATGTTCTGGGTCCAGTCGGCACGTTCGACCAGGGTCGAGAACTTGGTGCCGATTTCGTTCTGGCCGGCGCCGGCAACTTCATGGTGGTGCACTTCGACCGGGATGCCCATCGCTTCGAGGATCAGGCACATTTCGGAGCGCATGTCCTGGAAGCTGTCGACCGGCGGTACCGGGAAATAACCGCCCTTGACGGTCGGACGATGGCCGGTGTTGCCGCCTTCGAGCTCGGCGCCGGTAGACCAGGAAGCCTCTTCAGACTCGATCTTGACGAAGCAGCCGGACATGTCGATGCTCCAGCGGATGCCGTCGAAGATGAAGAATTCCGGTTCCGGGCCGAAGTAGGCGGTGTCGCCCAGGCCGGACGATTTCAGGTACGCTTCGGCGCGCTTGGCGATCGAACGTGGATCACGGTCATAGCCTTTGCCGTCGGACGGTTCGATCACGTCGCACTGCATGAACAGCGTGGTCTCTTCCATGAACGGATCGATATTGGCGGTATTCGGGTCCGGCATCAGCAGCATGTCGGAGGCTTCGATACCCTTCCAGCCGGCGATCGAAGAGCCGTCGAAGGCATGGCCGGATTCGAATTTATCGATATCAAAATGCGAGACTGGCACGGTGACGTGCTGTTCCTTGCCGCGTGTATCGGCAAAGCGAAAATCAACGAATTTGACTTCGTTGTCTTTCACCATTTTCAAAACCTCTGCAGCCGTCATTGCCATGCGAATCTCCTGAAATGAGCAAAGTAATAGGGAATAGTCATAATGCGAAAATTGTGCGTGCCGAATGCATGCGACCTTGCACATGATGCCGTGCATGCGAAACAGGCTGAAATGCAGACGCAGATGATAGCAGATTCCATGCCACTAATTATTCGAAGAATGCGGCACAAATTGCTGAAAATTGGCCTTATGGAATCATGCTTTTACATATCTTTTGGGAAACTGAATTTTCCACTCACCAAAAAGGTGCAATAAATATTTAAGGCACCAATATAGTGCATATTCGTGCCAAATATTTGTGCCTTCGTGCTTAAGCCTTTGTGCGCGAAGGCTTGAAAGAAGCCAGAAATAATAGCCGACACAGGCACAACCGGCATGTATCGATGCGTTGCCGCATGCCCCCCATTCTGGACGCGCCGCATTTTTCCGTTTATCGAACACCGATTACTTGCTCCGCCCGTCATCATGACTTACGGATCTTACTTATGATGCATATTCCGGATGTTGAAGAAGCAAACGGGCCGGAGCTATGATATGTTGATTCATCGCCCCCACCATCATGACAATGACTCCACCAGCCGACCTTCTTGAAGCCGCACGCCAACGCGGCCACGCTGCACAAATGCCGTATGCGGGTGCAGTTACGCCGCAAGAGGCGTATGCATTATTGCAGGCGGATGCACGCATCAAACTGGTTGATGTCCGCACCCATGCCGAGTGCGACTGGATTGGCACGGTACGGATCCCGGAACAGCAGCATGCAAAAGTCCAATGGAATCTTTACCCTGGCGGGAAGCCGAATCCCGATTTTCTGGTAGAGCTTGCCAACGTCGCCGGAAAAGACGAGGTGCTGCTATTCCTATGCCGGTCTGGCGTACGCTCGCAGCATGCGGCAAAGCTGGCGACCGAGAACGGCTATGCGCAATGTTTCAATATCCTCGAAGGATTCGAAGGCGACAAGGATAGTGAGGGCCACCGCAAGACCGTCTGCGGGTGGTGCAAGGCAGGATTGCCTTGGAACGGAGCATGAAAACGGATATGGACCTTGAAATATACACTGCCATGTATTTTTAATACGCACCGTATTCACTGCGAATTACATAGTATTTTTATACATACTCCCCATATTTGCCATGAAAAAACTTCAGGTTTTACTGTAGACAATCAGTCATGAGCATGAATGGCCGGCAGCCCGGAAAAGCGGCGGCGCATCGCGTTGATCGCCCTGACCGATGCGCGGGAACCTATGTTGCACGCATCCGCTCAAGAATCTTCTTGCGCACAAAATGGATATGGCTACGCAGTCCATACAGTTCTTCCGCAAACGAAAGGGGTATCGAAACCTGATTGACTCTCTCTTCAATCTCATTGAGGCGAGCCAATTGCGTCTGGTAGATGGCGGAGCGCTGTTCGAAAGGCGCATCCTCGATCGCCTGCTCCACGGCACGCAGCTTGCCGTACCAGCGATACACGCGTGACCGGACTTTCCATACATAGAGCGGCGGCACGATCCGAGACAACGGCAACGCCAAAGCACCGAGCGCCACGATCAGTACCCACATGCGCTCAAAAATATTCGCCAGCCAGAACGGCATATAACGCTGCAGCAAGGGCGGGCCGCTCTTGTAGAACTTTTTCGCATCCTGCGCCACGGGGATCTCGGTGTAATTCGCGCTTGGAAATTCGCCCGGCCGGTGGAACCAGCCGGCGTCGCCATGGATATCGGCCGCCGCCTGCACGAAGAGTTCCACCAGGGCCGGATGCAGGTTCGCGTGCGCCACCAGGGTCGCGGTCGGCGCGATCAAGTGATAATCCTTGGCTGGCAAGTCGCGCCCGAGATCGACAATCCCACGCGGCAGCACCACATGCGACAGAAAAGGAAAACGGCGTGAATAGGCTTCGGACTGGATAAAATCGAACAGCCTGATGCCGGGTGTCTGCAACAACATCTGGATCAATGGCGCATCGGGTGCGGAACTGAATACCAGGCCGTCGATGCGCCCCTCCAGCAATTCCACGGTGGCCGGCGTGTTTTCCAGCAGGCCGAGCCTGACATCGGAAGGCTCCATGCCATTGACCGACAGCAGCTTTCGGAATAGCCCCGGGACGCCGGTCCCTTCCGGGCCGACATTGATTTTCAACCCTTTCAGCTGGGTCAACTGCGTGATATTTCTGCCCTCACGAAAAAACAGCCATACCGGTTCAGTAAACAGGCTGCCCAGTGAAACCAGGCCATTGCGTTCGGCATTCGCCTGTTCGGTCGAGCCACTTTGCACGAATGCGATATCGATACCGGATACAGGGTCCTGCAGGCGCTGCAGGTTTTCCTGCGAGCCGAGCGACCGTTTCAATACGACTTCAATATGGTGTTTGGCCAAGGCTTTCGCATATTTTTTTGCGAATTCTTCGTAGGCACTGTTTTCCTGCCCGGTTGACATTGTCACCCGCGCCGGTGGCGAAGGGTCAATCAGGCGATATGCGATAAAGCAAAGCAGTACCGTCAGGAGCATCGGCGGTCCGGCGGTCACGAAAAAATCGCGGAACGCAAACTGGGTAAACTTCAGAATTTTCGGCATCGGGTGGCCTGCAGGAAATCATGTGACCACACGATGCCAAGAAATGACACTCGATGCAATAGGCGCACCGAGTGTCGCCGTATTACACGGCAAATCGAATTGGCTTATATTGGCGCCGGCAAGCGCGGCGGTGCGCGGCGGTTTTTCTGGTCTGCATCGTCAGACAGGAATTTCGCCGCAATCGCAAACCATTCATCGATGGAAAACAATCGCTCCAGTATGGGCAGCAATTCCTGTTCTTCCCTGGTAAGCCGAGTCAGCAGATTGTCGCAATAAATTTCCATTGCGTTGTATAGCTCTTGTATTTTATCAACGCCCTGCCCCCATGCTTGTCGTAGATGGTCCTGGACGGATTTCAGAATGGTAATGGCGCGTGCGCTCATTGATTCCAGCTCTGCCAGCAGGGAATCCACTTCATGCGTTGCTCCGCGTATGGCGGGAATCAGATAAACCTCCACTTTGCGGGCATGGCAGTATTGATCAAATTGCGTAAGCTTGTTAAACATTGTTTCAAGTTTTGAAATGTCGACTTCCTGCAGCTTCTTCACACAGGCTTGAATATACTGGCGCAATTTTCTAAGTATGGTTTGTGCATTTTTTTGCTCGGCGGAAATGGCAACAAGAGAATAAGTGGCAGTTAGCATTTCAACTCCTTGAAACTAAAAATTTGCAATTCAACAAAATGACTTCTTTCAAAATAGAAAAACGTTAATAATTTTTAAGGTGAAGGAAGTATAAGAAGTCATACCACACATCGTTTGAGATGACGCAAACGTGGTTCGGATAGCTATCCAAAGCAAATAATTCTGGTGTATTGTTGATAATTTTTCCTTATATCAATAGCATGCCATTCATCAAGGATCAGGCCTCATGGTCGTGGCTTGCCCAACCCACAGTCGCAATTGACATTAACAAACCATTCCCATGCCCATAATAATATTTACACTGGACATGGCATTTTCCGGAAAATTCAATTCCGTCATGTACAAACATGGAAAGAAGTTGTTACACCGACTCCCGGCAACACAGCAAAAGTGCGCTATCGTCAATTCCATATTGATAACCGTTTGACAATTGTTGAAACAAAGCAATAATATGTAAATCCCAGTTTCCCCTAACCGGTAATTTCTGCTTACCGTCAGCATCTCCGCAGTGTTTCTTCCCCTTTTACGCATCAATGCTTTCAGGAGTGGCAACATGACAAAGTGGACCACCAGACGCTTGATCATAAGATGGTTCGGCATTGCGGTCGTCATCCTGGGAATATTGGCGGCAAGCGCCTGGTACAGCATGGAGCGGTTCAGCGAAACATCAAGCTGGATAGACCATACTCGTGACACCCTGTCCATGCTCGAACGGATCAAGACCGACATTTATCGCGCCGAATCATCGCAACGCGGATATTTGATCAATCTCAGCAAGGACAGGCGGCAAAAGCGCGAGGAGGCGCTTGCGAGGCTTGCTCCCGCCATTCAACAGGCTGCCTTGCTGACCATCGACGATCCGGAACAGCAGGCAAGGATTCAGGAATTGAAAGAATCCATCGCGAAGCGGATCGCAACTTTTCACTATTACGAAAACTTTCGCATCAACCAGGGGCTCATGGCGCTGGATTCGATCGGTGTCGGCGGCGATGCAATCAGCAACCGCATAGGTGACATCATCGACCAGATGCAGGCGCGGGAAACCCGCTTGTTGCAGGAACGCCAGGAGCAGGAACAAGTGCGCATGCAAATAGTCTGGGCCGGCCGCGCGGTATTGCTGATAGGCCTGATACTATTCCTGCCGATCCTGTTTTTGCTCATCAACCGCAATATCCATCGTGAAAAAAATCGCCTGATACTGAAGAAGAGCGAAGCATTGCTGAAGCAAATTCTTGGGTCACTGCCGGTTGGCGTCTTTGTATCCGACAGCAGTGGCGCAATAACGATGATCAATCCCGCAAGCTGCCATATCTGGGGCGGTACGCCCCCTGAAAATATCAGCGATTTCAACCGTTGCCAAATATGGCTGCTGAAGACAGGCAAGGAGATCACTGTTGCCCAGAGCGGGTTGACGCGTGCATTACGGCATGGTGAGGCATCGTTGAATACGGAATATGAAATACAGCGCCCAGACGGCAGCCATCGGATTGTTTGCTGTTCATCGATACCGTTGCACAATGACAGCCAGCGGATTACCGGTGCTATTTCCGTGCAAATGGATGTCACTGACCTGAAACGCACCGAGCAGGCGCTTCAGTCGGCGTATGACGAGCTCGAAATCCGGGTAGCGGAGCGCACCGCAGAACTACTGCACACCAATATATTGCTCAGGATGGAAATTGAAGAACGCAAGCGCACTGAAGAAGCACTGCAGCATACCCAGCATATTCTCACCAGCGCACAACGCGTAGGTCATGTCGGCAGCTGGGAAATCAACATGGCTACGGAAAAAATGCAATGGTCCGATGAATTTTTCCGGATATGCGGGCTGCAGCCCACTGAAAATAGTGCCAGCATGGAAGCATATTTTTCACTGGTTCACCCGGATGACTGTGAAGCGTCGAAAATCGCGCTGCATCAGACCCTCCGGGAACATGTAGAGTACAAGGTCGCGATGCGTATCGTACATCCCGACGGCTCGATCCGCCATGTATTGAACCAGGCTGAAGTCGTTCAGCATGACGAGCAAAAACCGATGATGCTGATCGGCTCCTTGCTGGATATCACCGAGCAGAAGCTGGTGGAGCAAACTCTGCGCCGCTTCGCCATGCATCAGGAATGGATCAAGGAAGAAGAGCGCAAACGGATTGCCCGTGAAATCCACGATGAAATGGGCCAGAACCTGATGGCGTTGCGGATCGACGCATCCATGCTGCATGGGCGCACGGCAAGTACCCATCCGCGACTGCACGCAAAGGTGACGACAGTCCTGCAAAATATCGACGACACCATCAAAAACGTGCGCTCGATCATCAATAACCTGCGGCCGGCAGTACTGGATCTCGGACTCCATGCAGCAATCGACTGGCAGGTGCGGGAATTCCAGCAGCGCAGCGGCATCGTATGCAAGCTATTGATGAATCCCGCCAATTTCGATGCCGGCCTGAATGACGGACAGACCACTGCCCTGTTCCGGATTTTGCAGGAATCGCTCACCAATGTCGCGCGCCATTCGAAAGCCCGTTGCGTCCATATTGCGCTGGAGAGAACCAGCGGCAAGCTGCAGATGACAATTCGCGATGACGGTGTCGGCATTTTGCCGGGCGCATGGGAAAAGCCAAAGTCATTCGGCCTGGTTGGCATCAAGGAGCGCGTCAGCGCCATTGATGGCGAACTTGAAGTCGGTTGCCACGCAGGCAAAGGCGTGGCCTTGCTGGTCTCCATACCGGTCGAACCAATCAAACTGCAGGCGTGATTACCCGATCTTCACCGCATGTTCGCGCGTTGCGTGAAACGTGATGCCGGGCCAGCGTTCCTGCGTCAACTTCAGATTGACGCCCGATGTCGCCAGATACGCCATGTTGCCAGCGGCGTCATAGGCAAGATTGCTGCCAGCGGAAGAATTCTCAAAATCCGCCAGTTTTTTCTTGTCGTCGCAAGAGATCCAGCGCGCACTGCTGATGCTGGTGCCTTCAAACAGCGCATCGACCCCGTATTCATTCAGCAGACGGCTGGCCACTACTTCGAATTGCAGCACGCCGACCGCACCCAGCACCAGGTCGCCGCTGTGCACTGGCTTGAATACCTGCACCGCGCCCTCTTCGCCCAATTGCTGCAAGCCCTTGTGCAACTGCTTGATCTTGATCGGATTGCGAATCCGGACCGAGCGGAAGAAGTCCGGCGCGAAATACGGAATCCCGGTGAATTGCAGGATTTCGCCCTCGGAAAAACTATCGCCGATCTGCATGTTGCCGTGGTTCGGCAAGCCGATGATGTCGCCGGCGTACGCCTCTTCCACTTGCTCGCGGCTCGACGCCATGAAGGTCACGACGCTGGATACCTTGATCTCCCGATTGAGGCGCAGGTGCTTGATCTTCATGCCGCGCTCGAAGCGCCCCGAGCACACGCGCAGGAAGGCGATGCGATCGCGATGCGCCGGGTCCATGTTGGCCTGGATCTTGAACACGAAGCCGGAGAATGGCGTTTCGACCGGCTCCACCGAACGCACGGTGGCGTCGCGCGGGCGTGGCGCCGGTGCCCAGTCGAGCAGCGCGTTCAGAATCTCCCGCACGCCGAAATTGTTGATTGCCGAACCAAAGAATACCGGCGTCTGCGTGCCGGCCAGGAAGGCATCCAGATCGAACGGATGCGAGGCGCCATGCACCAGCTCGACCTCCATTTTCAATTGTTCGATTTCCAGCGGGAACATCTCGACCAGACGCGGATTGTCGATGCCCTTGATCACCTCGAATTCCTGATCCGCGCGCTCCGAACCCGCCTTGAACAACAGGATCTCGTCACGCAGCAGGTGGTAGACACCGCGGAAATTCTTGCCCATGCCGATCGGCCAGGTTACCGGCGCGCACTGGATGTTTAGTACCGACTCGACTTCATCCAGCAATTCCAGCGGGTCGCGCGTTTCGCGGTCCATCTTGTTCATGAAGGTCAGGATCGGCGTGGCGCGCATGCGGCACACATTGAGCAGCTTGATGGTCTGTTCTTCCACGCCCTTGGCGGCGTCAATCACCATCAAGGCGGAATCGACCGCAGTCAGCACGCGATAGGTATCTTCGGAAAAATCCTTGTGACCGGGCGTATCGAGCAAATTGACTACATGGTCGCGGTATTCGAACTGCATCACCGAGCTGGCGACTGAAATGCCGCGCTGCTTTTCGATCTCCATCCAGTCCGAGGTCGCATGGCGGCCGCTCTTGCGCGCCTTGACGGTGCCGGCCAACTGGATCGCACCCGAGAACAGCAGCAATTTTTCAGTCAACGTGGTCTTGCCAGCGTCAGGATGGGAAATGATGCCGAAAGTACGGCGACGCGCGACTTCGCGCTCGATCAATGCGGACGATACGACGCGCGGTGCGTCTGTTTCATTCGTGCCGGATGGGGAAAAGTCTAAATCGGAAGACATGACGGCAAGGCTTGGGAAAACTGCGTAGTTTAGCGCGTCCCGTAACTAAAAGGGATTATTACTCCATAAAGAAAGACCATCCAATCGGGACCATTGATCGCTGCAATTGGTCGATACACATACTTTGCTCTAAAAAAAACCCGCGGAGCTTGCGCTTGGCGGGCAAATACAACCCCAGGGAGAAAGGGGTATTGAAGAATTGAAGAAATGTTATCCATAATAAATTTCTGCGGTTTGCGATAACGCAATGAAATAGCGGGTGGCTTTTCCATAACACGCAACGTGACAGGAAAATGCTGTAACAAAGAGTGACACTGCCACATATCCCTTAAAACGATGCGAACTTATGCTCGTATCGACTCTCTTAGTTTTCATGAGCCCGAACTTCGGCATTTGAAAATTCGGCCCCTTTTCTTGATGGGCCAACCTTCATGAAACACCTATCTTGGAATTTCATTCCTGGAAATCTCAAGTGAAAAAAATTTTCCTTTTTTTCACTTTTTTTCTTGCCGGTCAATTTGCGTTTGCGCTTGCCTTCAATTGCGATGCACATTTTGTGCAAGGCAAGGCACCTGAATTCATCAATCAGAAACTGGCCGTCAGAGCAGTGCCGTTATGTTTTGAAAGTTATGCCGTTATGCATTCCGGCCTGTCCCGCACCCCATTATGGGCAGCGGAACATTTGACCGCGAACCACATTGCAGAAACCGAAATGATCAAACGCAACAATACATTTCATTCGGAAAGACGCCTGCCTGCCGATGATCGGGCCGAATTAAAGGATTATGCGCATTCCGGCTATGATCGGGGACACATGGCGCCATCGGGCGACATGCCGAACAAGAATGCGCAATACGAGAGCTTTTCGCTGGCAAACATGATTCCGCAAAATCCCAATAACAATCAAAACCTGTGGGCTGGAATTGAAGATAGCGTACGTAAATTTGCCAAATATCGCGGTGAACTGTATGTCATCACAGGGCCGATTTTCGATGGTTCTTCCGTTGAACGCATTAATTTCCGGGTCCTCGTTCCAAGCGAAATATTCAAGGCGATCTATGATCCTGTGGATCAAGCCGCAGCAGCTTATATAGCACCGAATGCGCGCGGCTCGGCATATCAGGTCATTTCCATCGCCGACCTGGAAAAACGGATCGGCATTAATTTATTTCCGGCATTGGATGCCAGAAGCAAGGAAGTTGCGATGGAGCTTCCTGAACCCAGGCCGCATGGCCGCAAACTACGCTAATTCCGCACAGCCGTGCATGGAATCTTTTAAAGAGGCAGCCTATGTCCGCCATCAAGCCATTTCAAAACGAACAGGACTCCATTACCATCGGCGACCTTACTATTGAAAACAGGATCGATCAGATAGAAGTGTATGGTTCGCTGCAGATTACAAGAGACAAGGCAGGATTGGCGTTGGCCACAAAAATGAAGGCACTGATCGACAGCATCATGAAAGCGCTACAAAATGAAAAGCTTCCGGACCACATTCCTGAAGCTCCCAAAGATAAAATCGATAATCCATTCAAATAGTGGGAATGATATCGACATGGAATGCCGGTTCAAGCCGGCGAGAGAATTTCATGTACGACATTCGCCGTGCGGTCACCCACAAGACTCATCCAGGCTTTTACAAAAAATGTCTTTTCTTCTTCTGTTGGCACGGCATGCCAAGCCACGATTAAATTTCCCTTGTGATCGTGCAGCTGCGCAAGCTTGGTAATGCACTCTGCATTGCCTGCATTATCGGCAAGTCCAATGGCATAACCATAAATACGATTCAACCTTTCGATACGATCCGGTTCTGCATCGCTATTTGTTGCAGTGATTCTTGGATGATCCAGATACATTTTATTTTCCCACAATCTATTTTCATAATCTTCGCAACAGCGAATGGCCCCTGCTCAATCTCACTTAATAATAGCCAATGTAATTCTGCACCATGTCATGCTATCCTCCAAGAAAGACATATCGCTTATCTTTCTTCCGGCCTGAAAATTGAGCTTTCCGCGCATCAATCGCAATAAGGTCTATGCCGTCTTGTGCATAACCGCAAGTTCTGCAATCAGTATCGCAATCATTATGGAATTGATTGCATGGTTGCTGTAAATCCTTTCTCCTTCATATTTTATTCCCATGCAAGCCTGAATTTTGTGAAACATCAAAACACTCAGGAAATGATGAGTCAAAATGCCCTTGAACTGGCGCAACATTATATAGGGACGATATGGACATCAATGAGCAATCAGGCAATAAGGAATATGATCCCAACCATCTGTTGGGCGCACTCATCCAGAAAATGAATCTTAAAAATGACGCGGCCTTGTCGCGAGCGCTTGAAGTGGCGCCTCCTGTCATTAGTAAGATTCGCCATCGACGCTTGCCCGTGGGCGCATCTTTGCTGATCCGGATGCATGAGGTGTGCGATTTAAGCATTCAGGAATTGCGCGGCCTGATGGGAGACCGTCGCGGCAAATTCCGCATTAGCGACAAGCAATTCAAGCCGAAGGCACCTGCTACTGCAATGAACGCATAACCTTGTGGATTTTTATTCTTCTTGCTGCATCCAGATATCCGAAATTTCTGGAGGGTGGATGAAAACTATTCGAAAGCAGCTTCCGGATGTATGTTTTTTTACATTCGGAAGATCTGTTTTTTGACATGCAAGCAGCTACAAATCCTCCTGCCTTTATCTCATTCTGCTACTTCATTTCCAGAAATACTCTTTTCATGCCCTCTATGCATGAAAAAGTAATTCAATACGGTTCTTTAATAAATGACAGAGGAAAATCCAAATGGCAAAAGAGGAACAATTCAATCAATATGCCATTGATTTGGCACAGCGATTTGAAGAGGTAATTCAATGGGCAATAGAAAATTGGCCCAATAAAGATTTCCCATTGATGCAATCCGATTTTGTCGAAACCCGTAAGGAAATTGCAAATATTGCCGGGCCAAAGCTGGGAACAGTAGGCGGAAACTCAGGCCAAACTGCATCTTCATCCGTACCTGATGATCCTCAATACATTGACATGAATCCAGCTCCATGGCCTTGAGAATCGCTTTTTACACAGGTTGCGTTCAGCATATGAGTTGTATCAATGCGTTTATCCATAGTTAACATATCCTTTCCTCAGATGAAGGTAACGTATCAACGTCTGAAAGGAAAGGCAATATGGCTGACCTATTCACACACAAATCCCCTGTACCGGAACCAGAAGACGATCCGATTCCATCAAAGGAACCTGAGCCTGACGAAGATCCGAGCCCGCATCCTGACCCTGTCGCCGTTTCAGTTTTTCAACTGCGTACAGAAATGTTTTCTTATCAAACGCGCCGTATTGATGCCGAAACATTCTCTTACAGGAGCTTTTGAATAAGCTGCGATGGTAATTCAGATTAGAAGAATAAATCGTCTACGATTCCCTTGTTCAGGATAACGCAGCATATCCGAAAATAAAACGGCAACAGGCGCATGAATATTTAATGGCACCGCAGTGCTTGCTTTTTTATAATTGCGTCAACCTAAAATTCATTGTTTTTCAATGCGCGCCTTGCTCGGTCCTCTGCAGCAGCGAGAGCTTCCGCTTCCGAGCCGAATATGCCAACGGGAATGTAGGTTTCCGCTATTTGCGGTTCCCGCGTCAAACGCACGAATACTTGCGCCTCATAAGTTTTATCGTCCCGATACGCTACAGCAACCCTGGCAATATGCGTGCCGCTTTGCAAAAAGTGACTGGCCAAATTTGGCTGTTGCGTTAATGGCCCCTGTTGACCAGCATTCTCCTGGTTGCGTCCATTCAACGCAGAGGGCCGGTCAGCATATTGCTGCTCTTCAACCACTTCCTGCAATTGCCGACCGTCTTGCGGATTTCCAGTTTGCGGGACTTTCAGCGATGCGACTTCTTTTTCTGTCTCGTGCTGGCCGGGAGTTTTTTCTCCGCTGCCTATATCCGCTTCATCCATAAAATGTCTGGTTTCCTTTGCCATGGATTTGCTCCCATGTCGATAAATATAAAAGTTCTTGCTGCTTTCATTTCGCTCATGTGTTGCCAGATGAGCGCTGACTTTGCTGTCGGCTGGTAGTCTGATTATGGCTACCCAAATGATTTTGCCGATCTCTACGCTCTGACTGTGCCGGCGGTTGCCCATCTACATTTTTTTGTTTCTTGTCAGGCTGCGCCGGTTGCCGGGTTTTTTCCTTGGTCATGATGGTTTCCTGTTGTATCAAAAAGGTATTCGCTTGGCCGCGGATAACGATAGAAATAAATAAGATATATATGCAAAGCGATAGTTCGTTAGTGCTGAATGTAGTTTGCAAAAAGGCTTTTCCTGATGGATTCGCAATCAGGAAAAGCCTTTTTGGATCTCTGCCGGAAAATACAAACTTGCGTCATACCTTGCCGGATGCAATCAGTGCATTCCCTACACGCCTGGCTTCGTCAACCGCTTCATCCGCATTGGTAAATGTAACGTCTCCGGAAACACGATGTTTTTCCAGCACGCAAATGAAACGTTGATTTTCTTCATTAAATTTATGAATCATTAAATAGGGCGCCCATTGCCCGGTTTCAGATAACTGAAACGGAATTAGATGGAGCTGGTATTTTCCGAATGTTTCCGTCAATGCCATACTGGATTCTCCTTCATTTCATACTTGGAGAAGCATGCGAACATTTATAAAGTTAACTGCCAAAATAGCCTTCCAGCAGGAAACCAAAGCAGCCGATGCAATTAATCATTAATGTGACATTCCAGCATTTGCTTCCCATATGCGGAATGAAGGTTGATTATCTTCGTGGCAGATTGCCCTGGTTTGCGCCGGACAACAGAGAATGATTGGAAAAACCGCGCTTTACGGAAATAATTTGCCATCGCAATCAAAATTATTTAAGACCGCATTGAACTATGCATAAGCCATACCAACAATTCAGAATATGTGCATGCATCCGGACACCGAAACACTATCGAGCTCGTTACGATGTCCGCTTTTGATAATCATCCTGACATCATGGTCCATAACATGGCGAAAACCACGCCCGCCATCATCAGCGTTGCCAGCCAGCCCAATAGATTGAGCTTGGTGGCAATGACGAACTGTCCCATGATGTCAATTCGCACCGCCATTAACATCATTACGGCCATGATAGGGATGGAAATGACACCGTTGATGACAGCACTCCAGTACAACGCCTTGATTGGGTCAATCGATGTGAAACCCAGGACAATGCCAATCAGCGTAGAGATGACAATGATGCCGTAGAATCGCTTGGCCTCCATAGGCGTGCGTTCAAGGCTGTTTTTCCATTTGAATGCTCCTGCCATGGCATAGGCGGATGATCCGGCCAAGACTGGAATCGCAAGCAATCCGGTGCCAATGATGCCCGCGCTAAATAGCATGAATGCAAATTCGCCGGCAATCGGGCGAAGTGCTGTTGCCGCTTGCGCCGAGGTTTGAATATCCGTTATTCCATGCAGGTTGAGCGTCACTGCCGTTGTCAAAATAATGGAAAAGGCAACCAGATTCGAAAAACCCATGCCGATATACGTGTCAATCTTGATACGCCTCAGATTGGCCTTCGCCTGGTGAGGTGCCTTGATCAATGGTTGCGATTGAGAATCTGCCAGTTGATCCTCGACCTCCTGCGACGCCTGCCAGAAAAACAGATAAGGACTGATCGTCGTACCGAATACCGCCACGACGGTCGTGATGTACTTTGGATGCCATGACAAACGCGGAGCCAGCGCTCTTGCCAGCACCTGCTCCCAGGGAATGTGCACGACAAACACCGTGGCCACGTATGCGAGCAAGGCAAGTGTGAGCCATTTGAGGATGCGAACATAGCGCCGGTACGGAATAAATACCTGTAGCAGCAACGATATTACACCGAACGCTACTGCGTATAATTGCGCGGGGCCGCCAACGATCAATTTCAATGCTTCACCCATGGCGGAGATATCGGCCGCAATGTTGATCGTATTGGCGATCAATAAAAGTCCGACCGCGCCATACAGCAGCCATGCCGGGTAGTGCAGGCGGATGTTGGTGGCGAGTCCATGGCCGCTCACCCGCCCGATTCTGGCACTGATTACCTGGATGCCGACCATCAAAGGGTAGGTAAACAGAACCGTCCACAGCATGTTAAAGCCGAACTGTGCCCCAGCTTGCGAATAAGTCGCAATTCCGCTTGGATCATCGTCGGCAGCGCCCGTAATAAGTCCAGGGCCCAGCTTTTTGAACCATGATTCTTCACGCCTCCGGGAAGCCGCTTCCACGTTCAGAGCCCGAGCAGGGATAAATGATGCATGCTGGCAGCCGTAGCGGGATAGGACAGAAGACGTCCGCCTCGCCGCAGTGCGGGTGCGAACACCGCAAGTGGCGGATAGCGCAGCAGCACGTCCGCCATGGCCAGCAAAAACATGCAAGCTATTCCCGTGCGCATCCTTAGCATCATTTTTTCAGTAAACTGACTTAATTGACTTATTGCCAAAGCGGCATATGCATGTGCGGCCAATATGCACCATTTTAATTCTCAAGGAACGTGCGCATCCGTATTCCACGCAAGCGATGTTTCCATCAATGCGCCAACTTCGCGTGGCTTTGTCAAATATCAAAAAGCCGGCCTCCATGTCCTTTGGAATATTACGCGTATTGGCATTGATGCCTGGTAAAACAGGGCGTCCACGTACAAGTTCAAGTAGCGTATAAAGCGAATCCGTTTCCAGATAACAATCTTGATCAAGGCCTTGCGCCAAAGACCTTCAGGTCAATATTCATGAAAAATGAGCATTGCTTTTAAAATTAATTATTTTACAATTCATTGCTTACATACAAATTTACTTAAATAACTGCACACAAGTCAGCATGATTTCATGATTAATGGAATTGGCTCTTGCTTTTCAATAGCCTGCAGAAACATCATATGTATCCGGACTATTGTTTTGCCTTTCTTGATAAGCAGCCGCTTGATTCCATGACACTGTGTTAAAGCCAGTGTTTTTTATTGGCTGAGAATATTTACTTGCCGGAGATTCTGATGGAAGACATTCCGTTTGAAAAAGTGACGATTGAAGAAGCCAGGAGCGCAGTGGGAAAAGACGCTCCACCGGCTCCGCTGGTAGAGTGGAATGAGCAGAGCGATCAATATCATCGGATGGAACCGCAACGTGTTTCCACGTTAACAAGAGAAACATTTCAATGGCTGACAAAACTGCCCCTGGAAGCGCGTCCGCTCGCTTTGGCGCAGCAGTTTCCGCGCGTGACCAATAGAATCGCCGAATTATGGAAATGGCCGATGCAGTGCGAAAGATATCTGGAAGGACTCATAATTGACGAGCGCGGGAACCGCAAAGGGTTTCCTCCCGATGTCACCATTGAATTGACTACATTGAAAATTCACTTCAACACCCATGTTGCTCCCATGCACTTTGGCGTCTGGGGCGAATGTACCGGCAGATGAAGTGTGTCATATTGACATGCAATGCATGTTGAATCGATCTCTGAACCGGGAACGGGTCGGGCAATCGCTCTTTTTCGTTGCAGCCTCTGTTGAACGTTGCCAGACTTGAGGCACAATAGCGGCGCACGCATTACGCCGGAAACGGCATATCAATTCCCGAGAGGACATGAATCGACATGATGGAAACGGAATGGCTATCCGTTGTCATGCAGGGCTCGTTTAGCGAAATCTACATTATCGATTGCAGCACATTGCATTTTTTCCATGTCAACCGGTCGGCATGTGCAAACTTGCAGTACAGTGAAGATGAACTGATCGGCAAGACCCTGATCGAAATCGCAAAGTCGCTCACGATGGAAAGCCTGGAACAGGCATTGCGCCTCCTGCGTACCGGGCTGACGACGCAGATCGCGCTGGAGGCGATACACACCCGCAAGGACGGCAGCACCTACCCGATCGAATTCCGCTTCCTGCAATGCCAACTATCCTCACATCCGGTATTTATCGCGATCGGCAACGATATCAGTTCGCAGCGTGCATCAGCCGAGGCGCTGTTTGATAGTGAATCGCGCTTTCGCGCCATTGCCGCCAGCAGCCCCGGACTGGTGTATCAGTTTCTGCGGCGAGCCGACGGCAGCATTGCTTTTCCTTATTTGAGCGAAGGTTGTCCTGCCTTGCTTGGCGTGACGGTGGAGCAGTTGCGCGCTGACCCATCCCTGTTTTTGGCCCTTATCCTGCCGGAGGACCGCCCCTCGTACAAGGATTCCATGGCGTCCTCGATTGACTCCATGAAAAGTTGGAACTGGGAAGGCCGGGTCTGGATTGAAGCCTGGAAAGATATCAAATGGATCAATCTGCGTTCCACCCCGCGCGTACTGGCCGATGGCAGCCTGCAATGGGACGGGATCATGACCAACATCACCCAGAGCAAGCTGGAAGAAGCGGAAATCAAGCGCTCCAGGACGCAGTTGGCAGAATTGTCGGCGCACATTGAAACCGTCAAGGAGCAGGAACGCACGCGCATCGCCCGCGAAATCCATGATGATCTCGGCGGCAATCTGACTGCCATCAAAATGGCGCTGGCACTGTTGACGCGGCGCTTGCCTGCCAGTGAACCCGAATTGGCGGAAAAAGCTGGCTATGTTAACGCGCTGGTTGACCGCACCATTGAAGCCACACACCGGATTGCCGGCGATCTGCGCCCTGGCATGCTGGATTTCGGCCTGGCAGCGGCGATCGAGTGGCAAATCAAAGAGTTTGAGAAGCAGACCGGTATTCCATGTCTATTTTCGTCCAACAAAAAAGACATTGAACTGGATCTCGACAAGGCGACCGCCCTCTTCCGGATTTTCCAGGAAACGCTGACCAATGTCGCAAAACATGCGCAGGCCGATAGTGTCATCGTGCGACTGGTCCGCACTAACCGTAATCTGCATCTTGAAATCACGGACAATGGATGCGGCATCACGCCAGTTGATCGCCTGAAACCGAAATCATTCGGTATTCGTGGCATGATGGAGCGCGCCAGCGCGCTTGGCGGCCGCTTTTCAATCGGCCCCCTGCCCGAAGGCGGCACCGCCGTGGCAATCAAGCTGCCGTTGCCAACCGCATGATGACGCGCACTGCGAAATAGAGTTTTCAACCGGATACCATGACAGCAAGAGAAACAATCCAGGTCCTGATTGCCGACGATCATGCCATCGTCAGGGAAGGGCTGAAGCAAATCCTGGCGGACACAAAGGATATTGTTGTTGCCGGCGATGCCGAAAACGGCGTCGATGCAATCAAACTGGTCCGCAACGGACATTGCGATGTGCTGCTGCTGGATATTTCGATGCCGGACCGGAACGGCATCGAAATCTTGAAGCAGTTGAAAAAGGAATTTCCGGGTATCGCCGTTCTCATGCTATCGATGCATCGCGAAGACCAGTATGCGATCCGCTCTCTGAAAGCCGGCGCGGCCGGCTATCTGAACAAGCAAAGTGCGCCGGGCGAACTGGTCGATGCGATCCGCCAGGTCGCGGCCGGGCGCAAATATATCAGTGCATCGCTGGCGCAGGAATTGGCAAACCAGATTGGCGACGACCGCAACACCCCCCCGCACGAGACGTTGTCGGACCGTGAATACCAAACTTTGATCATGATCGCTTCCGGTAAGACCGTCAGCGATATCGCCCTGGAACTTGCGCTGTCTGTCAAAACCATCAGCATGTATCGATCCCGCCTGCTGCAAAAAATGAAATTAAGGCACAATGCCGAGCTGACGCATTACGCCATTAAAAATCGCCTGGTGGAAGATTAGGGCAAGACTGATTGATTCGGCACAGGCGTGTCGTTCCCGCTACCAACCTGCGGGAACGACAGCAGGTTTATTTTCCGGAATTATTGAAAATATTTTATCGAAACCCTAAAGTAGCAAGAATTATTGCCGTTAATTATCCCTTCCCCGTTATTCGATAGGCATAACATAGTGGCATTGAATTCAAATTCGCTTCGGGATGGAAGATGCCGCCATGAGCAAACAACAACAACCGCCGCAGCAAAACCCCGCGGATATCGCCCGCGAAGCCTTTCGCCGCCTGGCCACTCGCCGCATCGCCCCTACGCCGGACGCCTATCGCGATATCTACGATGAAATCGCCGGCACTTCCGCCCACCTCAATGCCGAAAGCGTGCTGACCAGGTTCGCCGCCAATATTGCGGGCATTCCCGGCGATATCGGCGATTTCGGCGTGCGCTTCAATCGCGCATTGGCCACGCGCGATTGGCATGACTACAGCAACACTCTCAATCAGCTGACCGACCAGCGCCTCAAGCCGGTAACGGCAGGCATCTTCACCACTACGCCAACAGCGAAGGAGGCCGTTCCGCAACCCGGCGCCAAGGCAGAATCGCCGTCCGACAGTGCGCAAGCACGCGTGCTGCGCGATTTGCTGGCGCGCACGCTGACGCTTGCCGTTGCATCGCTATTGCAAGGCGCGCCCGAGCTTGCCGCCGAATCCGAAGCGCTCGGCGCCTCGATCAAGGATGCGCAAACCGAGGAAGCGCTCGCCGATGTCGCCGCCCGCCTCAAGCAGCTGTGCTTCAAGATCGAATTGAAAAGCGGCGACATGGCAGAAGAGCATGAACTGCTGCTGCGCCTGTTCAAGCTGCTGCTGGAAAACATCAGCGAATTGCTCGACGACGAATCATGGCTGGGCGGCCAGATCGCCGGCGTGCAAAATCTGCTGGCCGGGCCGATCAGTCACAGCGCATTAAAGGACGCGACGCGCAGCCTCAAGGAAGTCATCTACAAGCAGGGCATACTCAGGCACAGCCTCACCGAAGCGAAAGTCACGGTGAAGAACATGATGATCACCTTTATCGATCGGCTCAGCGCGGTGGCGACAACGACCGGCGACTACCATCAGAAAATCGACAAGTATTCCCGCGACATCAGCCAGGCCAGGGACATCGACGCGCTCAACCGTATACTCGAGGACGTCATGCACGACACCAAAGCCACGCAGACCGAAGCATTGCGCTCGCGCGATGAAATGATCTCGGCGCGGCAAGACGTGCAGCAGACCGAAGCGCGCATTCACGACCTCGAAACCCGGCTGGAACAGATGAGCGAACTGGTGCGCGAAGACCAGCTCACCGGCAGCCTGAACCGGCGCGGACTCGACGATGTGTTCGAACGCGAGCTGGCGCGCGCGGAACGGCGCAATACGCCGCTGTGCGTGGCAATGCTGGACCTGGATGATTTCAAGCGCCTGAACGACACTTATGGCCACACCGCCGGCGATGAAGTCCTGATCCACCTGGTGCGCGTCATCAAGGACACGCTGCGCACGATGGATGTCATTGCCCGCTTCGGTGGCGAAGAATTCCTGATCGTGCTGCCGGATACGCCACTGGAAGAAGCAAAACAGACCATCACCCGGTTGCAACGGGAGCTGACCAAGCGCATCTTCATGCACAACCACGAGCGCCTGCTGATTACCTTCAGCGCCGGTGTCGCCTTGCGCGGGCCGCAGGAAGATCAGGCGGCGCTGATCAAGCGCGCGGACGAAGCCCTGTACAAGGCCAAGCGCGCCGGCAAGAACCGCGTGATTGCAGCAGAGTGAGATTCAGCCCGGCATAATCGCCGGCGCAAGGCACGGGCATCCTGCCTTGCATTGCAAGGGAACGCTGGCGGCACAGGGTGCGACAAAGCGGCGGCCTCATCGCTGCACGGACAAGCGCACATTCCGCAAGCGTTTCAGCATGCCATTCGCGCATCAGCGACCAATTGCGGCCTTGAATATACTCTGATAAGTATTTTTAAAAAGCCGCATTTTCATTGCGCATATTGCCATATTTTTTCTTATACTCCCCAATATTGAGCCGAGCTACGTAACGACCCATTGGGTACCTCGGCTACGGGTCGATTGCCAGCCTGCGTGGGGAGCTACCACAGGCGTGCCGTTCCCGCGTGCTGGTAGCGGGAACCCAGTGTCTTTGCGGCGGTAGTAACACCGCTGAGGGGGAACGACAGGAGTTTTATTTCCCCTGCCCGATCATGACGTCCCTTGAAGACGCACAGTTGCCGGAAAAAGCTGCAGGCATCGCTCTTGCCCAAGGATTACAGTGCAACCGGGATGGTACGGCACATGCTTCGCGCTGCTCCAGGCCACCAGAAACAGCCGCCATCGGACGCAGGCCGGCCTTAACGGCACCATTATTTATTTCTTTAGGGCATCTTTTTTAAAGGCGCGTTCCATGCCAGACAAATCACCGCCAACGGCCCGCAAGAAAACCTCATCTGCCCGACACACTGCCCTTGCCTGGTGCCTGCTACTCCGCCGCAAGCCTTGCCCGGCTTGGCTTTGCAAAATGCGGCGCAACCTCGCCCCACCCATCCGCCACCGTCAACCCGATAGCAAAAAAGTCATTTCCTCTTCTTGAAAAAGAAAGGGTTTTTTTGCCGCTAAGGTTTTCCCCGATCCGTCCGAAGAAGCAAGTGCCTGGCTTAGGATCAGGCAGGACCGGAAAAAATCAGGCAAACAAAACGCTAAACTTTTTCCAGTCCTGTCCGATAAAGAAAACAACAGCGGTTCAAATGCCCGACTGGGGCGGACCAAAGTTGAAAGACTTAAGCCGGATCATTCGGCCCCCAGTAAATTTAGGAGAACTAACATGGCTGCATTTATCAACACCAACGTCGCGTCACTGAACGCCCAACGTAACCTGACGACATCCCAGTCGGGCCTTACCAATGCATTGCAGCGCTTGTCTTCCGGCCTGCGCATCAACAGCGCCAAGGACGACGCTGCCGGCCTTGCGATCTCGGATCGGATGACATCGCAGATTCGCGGTTTCAACCAGGCTGCACGTAACGCCAATGACGGTATCTCCCTGGCGCAAACCGCTGAAGGCGCACTGGGCGAAGTTGCCAACAACTTGCAGCGTATCCGTGAACTGGCCCTGCAATC
>DATEZO010000085.1:0-5464 GCA_035255485.1 Burkholderiaceae bacterium | reverse complement strand
TACGACCCATGCATCGTGCCCCGGCTTCATATAAAAACTGTCGCCTTCCTGATACTCCACTTCTTCGCCATCGTCCATCCTTACGCACATGCGGCCGGACAGCACGACACCAGTATGCGACGCTTGGCACGACGACGTACCGGCAAGCGGTTTGACATGGGTGCTCCAACGCCAACCCGGCTCAAATTCGCCGCGCCCTATCGTTGCTGTTCCAACATTAAATACGCACAAGCGGCCTTTTCCATCTGCAAAAGGCCGGGTTTCATCTGGTGCACTCAACGGCTTTCTCAACAGAGATTGAGATTTCTGTCTTTCTATTACCTGATTCATGGCTTTACCTCTTTGTGCTCATTACGCAATATTGCAGCGCTATTGGCTGCCGACATTCGTCGGTCATTCCCATCAGCGCATTCTCAGTATGAAAACTACACCGCTGAATTCATAGGGAAAACTGCCGTCGCAGTTTGCGAGAGATCAAAGACGACTGTGGGACCTCCAGCGCCAGCAATGGGCAAGTGCATAACAAGCGATTGAAGCGGCATGAGATCTGTCCTCTTTTTCGCTTATTTCGCGTTTGAAGCAATGCAATCGGAGAGCTTGCCGTTTCAGACTCCGCTTTGCCCAGAGTTCGCGCAGGACGGGATTAATGAAATGCGTTCTAAAAAATAATTGCGGGAGCCCCGGCTGAGCGGGGCTCGGATGCCGGGAGGTGGAGATCAGCGACGGAAGATCTGTACTGCACGGTGCAGCGTACCGGCCTGTTGTTTCAGACGTTTGCTGGTGGCGGCGTTTTGTTGGGCCAAGGCGGCGTTTTGCTGGGTGGTACGTTCGATGTCGATGATGGCGCGATTGACCTCGCTCACGCCGATCGATTGCTCGTTAGCTGCGTGCGTAATCTCCTGCACCAGAGTGGTGACGTCCGATACGGAGCGCACCATAGACTTGATGATCTCTGCGGCCGACTCGACATGGTGGGAACCTTGGTCGACCTGCTCGCTGGAGGCCGTGATCAAGGTGCGAATCTCCTTGGCCGAATCGGCGCTGCGGTTAGCCAACACGCGCACTTCGCCGGCAACAACAGCAAAGCCCTTGCCCATTTCACCCGCCCGCGCCGCTTCCACAGCCGCATTGAGCGCGAGGATGTTGGTTTGGAAGGCAATGCTCTCGATCACCTTGATGACTTCCGTCACCCGCCCCGACGCGTCGTTAATCGACTTCATGGTCTTCACCAGGTCTGCCACCGAGGCGCCCCCGGTACTGGCTGTACGGCTGACTTCCTGGGTATTGTTTTCCACCTGACGCGCCGCGCTGGCCGTTTGCTGGACCACCGAGGTAATCTCTTCCATGGCCGACGCGGTCCGCTGCACACTGGACGACTGTTCTTCCGAGTGCTCAGCCAAGTGGTCGCTGCCCTGCGCAATTTCCTCGGCGGCTGTCGTGATGCTGGACACTTCCGCGCGCACATCCTCGACGATCGCTTGCATGTTCAGATTAATCAGGCGAATGTTGCGGATCAGCTTGCCGATCGGGTGGCGCATGTCGGCAGTTATGTCGCCCTCCAGATTGCAACCGGCGATGCGCGCAGCCAGATTGGTACACTGCTTTAGGGGTTTTGCCACGGCACAGTGGAACCAGCTCAGCACGCCGGCTGCACCCAGCAGCAGTACGGCGGCGTCGAGTGCCGGTCCGAAGGTCGTGCTGGCTGCGGCGAAGTGGCTGGCGAGCAGGGCCGATAGCCACAGGCCCAGCGCCGCGGTCATGCGTTGCGTCAACGACAGGCGAAACAGGCGCTGGGGCCAGTCGCGCCAGCCCACCTTGCGTACACCGCCGGCATGCAGGCGCCAGCGTGGCCCGCTATTTCCGGGTTGGCGGAGGTGCTGGTACAAGGCTTCGGCCTCAGCGATCTGCGCGCGAGTGGGCTTGGTCCGCACCGAGATATAGGCAACATTTTTGCCGTTGCGGACCACCGGAGTGACATTTGCCAGCACCCAGTAGTGGTCACCGTTCTTGCAGCGGTTCTTCACCACGCCCGACCAAGGGCGGCCGCGGCCGATCGTGGACCACATGTCGCGGAACGCTTCCGGCGGCACGTCGGGATGGCGCACTAGGTTGTGTGGCTGCCCCAGCAATTCGTCGTAGTCGTAGCCGCAGACAGCAACAAAAACGGCGTTGGCATGGGTGATGCGGCCCTGGGCGTCGGTCGTCGATACCAGCATGGCACCGTCGCTGATTTCGACTTCACGTTGAGTAACTGGCAGGTTGGTGCGCATTGCTTTCTCTAAAGATAGTAGAGCGCCCAAGGAAGAATGCGAGGTTGGGCGTAACACCTCCGACAGCCACGGCCATTGTGGCGGCCGCGCTGGCGAGATCATGGGGATCACAGGTTGTAATGATATAAATCAACCTTCTTTCATCCATGATCCAAATCAAGATCAATTGCCATATGGTGATTTTTCATGGTGGCTAACAAGCTGAACTGTGGTTGCCGCAACTATCTTGCTGTGGCTTCACTAAACCGGCCAGCCTCCCCTATCGTCTTACTGGCTTCGTTCATTTCGCTTGAATCATCAAAGTCAATGCCGCATCGCGGCGCGCCTTAGCTACGTGTAATGTCTGCTTTCTGGAAAGGCGTATGACTGCTTTGAGTCGGCAGTACGGATGCGTTAGCGTTGACTTGAGGGCGGCTATGGGCTTCCTAGCCGCCGAAGGAGAAGCATCTAGGATCTGCGACAGACGGCCAGAGCCGGACATTGGAGGAAGCGATACAAACTGTGAAGGCAGCCTTGCTGACGCGTCGGCGAGTGGCAAGGATAGCCGGTGGTTAGGGCGAGGCGAAGTGAGGCATGGTTCGGCTTACTGCCTGTTTCGGTAGGCCGACAACCGGAGTAAGGCTGGCAGCCAAGCTGGTGAGAGGAAAGGAAGACACAAGCTTTGATAGCTATCGGCCTACCGAAACAGGTTTTGATCAGCGCGATAGCGCCGGGAGGCAAGTGATGCAGCATAAATTCTTTGTGAGAAATGCTGCAGAGACGTGGTTATTTCTAATTGGTAACGTGCATTATGGAAGCGTAAAGCCAAGCCGACAATGCGGCCAATTGTCGCAGGGGGTAAGGGGATGCGTAAGCTGGTTCTGCGGTTACTACTATCCATCTACCTCATCTGATTTCTTGGCGCTTTCGCTGTATGGCGTGCCGTTGCATCTTCAACGCGTACACCGTTAAAGAATAGCCCACGGCGGCAGTGAAGTTATCCAACACAGGAGACGTCATAATGAACATCCCCCCATCTCTCGGTGAAAATGTATGAGACATAGCGAACGGCATAGAACACATCGAACAGGGTGGCTTCGTGCCGCCGTTCTTGGCGCAAACGATGGAATCATTTCGACTGCGAGCCTTGTGTTGGGGGTGACGGCTGCCGGTGCAAGCACACAATCTATTCTCCTTGCGGGGGTGTCCAGCCTTGTTGCCGGTTCTATGTCGATGGCCGCCGGAGAATATGTTTCGGTCAGCTCGCAGGCGGATACCGAACGCGCGGATCTGGAGCGTGAGGGGAAGGAGCTGGCTGCAAATCCAGTACAAGAGCACGAAGAACTGGTGTCGATCTATGTCCGGCGAGGGCTCGACAGATCATTGGCATCAAATGTCGCCACCCAACTGATGAATCATGATGCGCTAGGGGCGCACGGAAGGGACGAGCTTGGCATTACTGATACGCTGGCCGCCAATCCAGTCCAGGCCGCATTTGCCTCTGCTGCGACCTTTGCCGCCGGCGCGGTACTGCCGCTACTGATGGTTCTGGTTCTTCCACGAGCGGAGCTCCTGTGGGGCCTTGCAGGTAGCTCGCTCTTCTTCCTGGCACTGTTGGGCTTGCTGGCGGCACGTGCTGGCGGCGCGCCCGTGCTCGCGTCCGTTATACGCGTTTCATTTTGGGGCGGGTTGGCGATGGGCGTGACCGCAGCAGTAGGCGCGCTATTTGGCGTAGCTGCATGAGAAGCCTCCCGGCGATTCGCATGATTCCTCACCATTCGCTGCAATAATAGGCAGGCAGCGTAGCTAACCTGTGCGCTTCGGTGTCCAGAGGCATGCCATTGACGAACCGAATAACACGCGAAAAAGCACGAGCAAGCATATGAGCGATTTGAAAGCAGACTTCCTTGTCGTCGGCGCCGGCATTGCCGGGGCATCCATCGCCTATTGGCTGTCGCAACATGGCCAAGTCATTGTCCTTGAGCGTGAATCGCACGCGGGATACCACAGCACAGGGCGCTCCGCTGCGCTATACATGGCCAGTTATGGCCCGCCTCAGGTCCGTGCACTGACCTGTGCGAGCCGGGCCTTCTTCGACGCGCCACCGGCGGGATTCTGCGACCATCCGCTGCTGTCACCGCGCGGCGCCCTGGCGTTTGCGCGGGTAGGTCAGGAAGCAGCGCTTGATGCCCATGAGGCGCTCGTAGGGAAAGTATCGGCTGTCGAACGTCTCAGCAGAGAGGAAACGCTCGCCTGTATCCCTGTGCTCAAGCCGGACGGACTTGTTGGAGGCGTCCTCGAGAAGGATGCGGCCGATATTGACGTTGACGCGCTGCTCCAGGGTTTTTTGCGCGGCGTGCGCGCCAGTGGAAGCACGGTGTTATTTGACAGGCAGGTGCAAGCGTTGCGCCGATACGATGATCAGTGGCAGGTGACCACCAACCAGGGTGTTGTCACCGCCAATGTCATTGTCAACGCTGCCGGCGCCTGGGCGGACGAGATTGGTCGCTTGGCTGGCACGCGTCCTATCGGGTTGACTCCCATGCGGCGGTCGGCGCTTCTTTTTGCGGCACCGGAAGGCGTCGCGACCGATCGCTGGCCGCTGTTCATGGATATCAGCCATTCATTTTATGTGAAGCCCGACGCAGGGCTTTTGCTTGGCTCGCCGTTCAATGTGGATCCAGTCGAGCCGCACGATGTGCAACCGGAAGAACTGGATATCGCCACTGCGATTGATGTGATTCAGACGCAGACAACGATGGTCGTGCGCCGGCCAAAGCATACTTGGGCCGGGCTGCGGTCGTTTGTTGCCGATGGAGAGTTGGTTGGTGGTTACGATCCGGATCTACCTGGATTTTTCTGGGCAGCGGGACAAGGTGGGTATGGAATTCAGACTGCCCCAGCTGCGGGGATGCTATACGCAGCGCTCATCCGCCATGAACCCATTCCCGACGCTATGGCGGCCTTCCCTGTCGACCTCGATGCTCTCAGTCCAAGGCGCCTTCGATAGATGGCCTGTAACGCGAAGGTCGGTAGACCCTTTTTTTGATAAAGGCTAGTTGCAACAACTCTCGGGTCTGCGCTTCGTTCTGCCTTGACAGCAGCGGCCAAGAGCGTAGTATGTAAATCACCTGTCGCGTTCATACGTGCCAAAACATCCTTTGGACGATCTACGCGCATCGGTTGGAAACGCGTCTTGGTGGGAGCGATTGTCG
>DATEZO010000084.1:0-27422 GCA_035255485.1 Burkholderiaceae bacterium | reverse complement strand
CGCGCCAATGCCGTGCCCATCGCATAGAAATTGTTCTCGCAAAGAAAAAGTACCGGCAGTTGCCACAAGGCGGCAAGGTTCATCGATTCATGGAAGGCGCCTTCTGCAATCGCGCCTTCACCGAAGAAACAGGCATTCACGCGCTGCATGCCCTGCAACTTGTCCGCCAGCGCAAGGCCCACGGCGAGCGGCAGTCCGCTGCCGACGATGGCATTGCCGCCAAAGAAGCGGGTGGTGCGGTCGAAGATGTGCATGGAGCCGCCGCGTCCATGCGAACACCCATCCCGCTTGCCGAACATTTCCGCCATGATGGCGTTCATGGCCACCCCTCGCACCAGAGCGTGGCCGTGTTCCCGATAGGTGGCAATGATGTTGTCCTCGGGACAGAGTGCATGCAGCGCACCGACCGCGACTGCTTCTTCGCCGATATACAGATGCAAGAAACCGCGAATCTTCCCGGCGCCATACAATTCAGCGGACTTTTCCTCCATGCGGCGTATGCGCAGCATGTCGGTTAGCAGCGATATGGACATGGATTTGTCGTAGGGGAC
The DNA here is from genome assembly GCA_035255485.1 of Burkholderiaceae bacterium. Classification (GTDB taxonomy): domain Bacteria; phylum Pseudomonadota; class Gammaproteobacteria; order Burkholderiales; family Burkholderiaceae_D; genus DATEZO01. Next base: position 26,871 of record DATEZO010000084.1, on the reverse strand, counting down.
ACTCATGACTGTCCTTCCAGCGTCGAGATGTCACCTTCCGGCAAGCCCAGTTCACGCGCTTTCAATAGCCTGCGCATGATCTTCCCGCTTCTGGTCCTGGGCAGGGATGGGACAAAATCGATTTCCTTCGGTGCTACGGCGGCGCCCAGCCGCTTGCGCGCATGACCCAGCAATTCCAGGCGCAATGACTCCGAGGCCTGGTAGCCGGTTTTCAACGAGACGAATGCCTTGACCACTTCACCTGCTGTCTCGTCGGGCTTGCCGATCACGCCGGCCTCGGCTACCGCCGGGTGCTCCATCAAGGCGCTTTCGACCTCGAATGGACCGATCAAGTGGCCAGATGATTTGATCACGTCGTCGGTACGTCCGATGAACCAGAAATAGCCGTCTTCGTCACGCCTGGCCAAATCGCCTGTCAGGTACAAATCACCGGCAAAGCATTTCCTGTAGCGTTCTTCGTTATTGAGATAGCCGCGAAACATCGATGGCCAGCCGCGTCTTAATGCCAGCTCGCCTTCGCTATCCGGTTCCTCAATCACCTGCACGTTGCCCTGTTCATCCCTGGATACGATGAAGGCGTCGACACCGGGCAGCGGTCGCCCCATCGATCCGGGTTTGATGTCAAATGCCGGCGTGTTGGCAATCATGATGCCGCCGGTCTCGGTCTGCCACCAGTTATCGTGGATCGGCAACCCCAGGACTTCCTTTCCCCACCAGACCGCTTCCGGGTTGAGCGGCTCGCCGACGCTGGCGATGAAGCGAAGCTTCGGGAATGCATATTTTCCAGCCATCTCGGCGCCGGCCTTCATCAGCATCCTGATGGCTGTCGGCGCGGTATACCAAACGGTTACCTGCCGCTCCTGCAGTATGCGATACCACCGATCGGCATCAAAGTCGGCTTCATCCACGATGGATGTCACTCCGTGCAGCAGCGGCGTGATGATGCCGTACGACGTGCCGGTCACCCATCCCGGATCGGCGGTGCACCAGTAAATGTCATCCGGATGCAGATCGAGTGCATATTTTCCGGTGGCCCAATGCGTTGCTGCCGCACCGTGCACATGTACTGCCCCCTTCGGAGCACCGGTGGTACCGCTGGTGAAATGCAGCAGGGCCATATCCTCGGCCTGTGTCGGCATGATCTCGAATTCGTCTGATGATGCCGCCATCAGGAAGCTCAGGTCCAGCGTGCCAGGAATGCCGGCGGCTTGCCCGCCGTGTTCCGGCACGAGCAATACATGCTGCAGGCTCGGCAACCTGTCGCGCATCTTTTCCACTTTCCGGCGATACAGTTGTTCGGTAGTGACAAGCACCTTGGCCGCACCCAAGGTCATGCGCGTGGCAATCGGTTCCGGTCCAAAGGCGGAAAAAAGCGGGCATGCAACCGTGCCGTTTTTCAGGCTGCCCAGGACCGAAATATACAGTTCCGGAATGCGCCCCAGGAGAACGAATAGACGATCGCCCTTGCCAATCCCAAGATCTTTCAGGATATTCGCAAAACGATTCGTAAGGCCCGAAAGTTCATGGTAGGTGATGGTGCGATCAGGGCCGTCACCCAGAAATCGAAACGCAATACGGTCTCGATATGCGCCTCGTGCATGGCGCTCGATCGCTTCGAAGGCAATGTTGACGCCTCCACCCGGCAGGCCTGCCAGCTCTTGTTGCACTTTTTCCCACAGGAATCCGGCACGAGCTTCGCCATAATCCGTCCAGTTCGGCGGCACATTGAAATCGGAAGCAGCCTTGCGGATGATGGAAGGGCGTACCATTGCTTCCCTTTCTGTTTTTCTGCATGTAATTAAAACATTATCGTGTGTGCAGGAGGGGCATCCTATTGATTCGCGTCAAAGGTGCACCCGTTGGAGAAGTGAGATAGTTACGAAGGCAAATTTCTTAATCGGTATTGCACTGAATTTCAGCCTTGCACTAATCAAGGCATTTTCCAATGACATGAACGCGGCTTCTACCGCATCTGGCCAGATCGACTCTGCCGCTATCGCATGGCATGAGCTCGATGTGTCTGCAACTGCTGGCAAACTGCAGACCGATCCCAATGCCGGGCTATCACCAGGCGAGGTAGCCAGCCGCCTTGCCCGCTACGGCGCCAATGCAATTGAGGAAAAGCCGCCACGTCCGATATGGCGCATGCTGCTTGACCAGTTCAACGACTTCATGATCCTGGTGCTGATTGCCGCTGCGATGGTGTCCGGAATTGTTGGCGATATCAAGGACACGCTGGCGATCGCGGTAATCGTCATGCTGAACGCCGTAATCGGTTTTATCCAGGAAGTGCGCGCCGAGCGTGCCATGGCGGCCTTGAAGCAAATGACAGCCAGCAATGCGCTGGTGCTGCGCGGCGGAGAACGGACCCTTGTGCCCGCCAAGGCACTGGTGCCGGGCGATATAGTACTGATGGAAGCCGGGGTCGTGGTGCCGGCCGATTTGCGTCTGGTCGAAGCGATCCAGCTCAGGGTTGACGAAGCCTTGCTTACAGGGGAGGCGGTCACAGCGAATAAAGGCTGCCATCCGCTGCCTGCCGCCGAACTGCCCATCGGCGATCGCAGCAACATGGCCTACAAGGGGACAACGGTCACCTATGGGCGCGGTATCGGCATCACGACGGCGACCGGCATGGCGACCGAACTGGGCAAGATTGCCAGCTTGCTGGATAAAGAGGGTGAGCTCAAAACGCCATTGCAAAAGCGGCTGGCGGCATTCGGTCGTCGTCTCGGATACGCCGTGCTCGCCATTTGCGCGGTCGTGTTCGTGGTTGGCCTGTTGCGCGGCGAAGCGCTGGTACTGATGTTCCTCACTGCGGTCAGCCTGGCCGTGGCAGCGATTCCGGAAGCATTGCCTGCCATCGTAACCATTTCCCTTGCGCTGGGAGCCCGTAAAATGGTGCAGCAGCATGCGCTTATCCGCCGTTTGCCAGCGGTGGAAACCTTGGGCTCGGTAACCTACATCTGTTCGGACAAGACCGGCACACTGACCCAGAACAGGATGCAGGTAAAACAACTGTATGCTGTCGACACGATGTTGCACCAGTTGCATGAGGTGCCCATGCAAGAACCATGGATCAGCCTGCTGAGCGCGTTGGCACTGTCCAACGATGCAAGCTGCGGCACTGACGCCATGGCGACCGGGGATCCGACCGAAGTGGCTTTGTACCTGGCAGCGCTGGAAGCCGGTTATGACAAGACGGCGCTGGAGCAGACAGCCGCGCGGGTATTTGAACTGCCGTTCGATTCCGAGCGTAAACGCATGACCACGTTTCACCGCCAGCCAGATGGATTTATCGCGTATACCAAAGGCGCGCCGGAAAGCGTTCTGCCGCTCTGCATCGCCACGCTTGCCACCCGGGGCGAGACTGCGCCGGTGCGGAATGACGACTTGCTGGCGGAGGCTGAACGCATGGCGACGCAAGGGCTGCGCGTGCTTGCGGTGGCGTATCGCCACTGGCCATCGGTACCGCGGGAGCACAATGCCGAATTACTCGAAGCCGGGCTTGTCTTTGTCGGCTTGGTCGGGCTGATCGATCCCCCGCGCGAGGAAGCCAAAGAAGCAGTGCGCCTGTGCCAATCGGCGGGAATCACGCCGGTCATGATTACCGGCGATCATGCCGCCACGGCACGCGCCATTGCTGTGGAGCTTGGCATTGTCGACCAAGCCGACAGCGTCATGACCGGATCGCAACTGGCAAAGCTGGATGATGATGCATTCAGGCAGCAAGTTTCCCGCGTCCGGGTTTATGCACGCGTCGATCCGGCGCAAAAGATTCGCATCGTCGAAGCCCTGCAGGTGCAGGGAGAATTTGTCGCCATGACAGGCGATGGGGTCAACGATGCGCCGGCCCTGAAACGCGCCGATATCGGCATAGCCATGGGCAGGACCGGCACCGACGTGGCGCGGGAAGCCTCCAGCCTGGTGCTGCTGGACGATAATTTTGCCACCATCGTTGGCGCAGTCCGCGAGGGCCGGCGTATTTTCGACAATATCCGCAAATTCATCCGTTACGCGATGACCGGCAATTCAGCGGAAATCTGGGTTATCTTTCTGGCACCCTTTCTGGGCTTGCCTATTCCGCTGCTGCCGATCCATATCCTGTGGATCAACTTGATGACGGACGGCTTGCCCGGACTGGCGCTTGCCGCCGAACCGGCGGAAATCGGTGTAATGCAGCGTCCACCGCGCCCGCCTGCGGAAAGCATATTCGCGCATGGCATGTGGCAGCATATCGTGTGGATCGGCTTGAGCATCGCGGCGGTGTCGCTGTTTGCGCAAGCATGGGCCATTCACATCGGGTCCGCCCACTGGCAAACCATGGTTTTTACAGTGCTGACGCTGTCGCAGATGGGACACGTCTTGGCTATTCGTTCAGAGCGGCAATCCCTGTTCCGGCAAGGCCTGTTTTCCAATGTGGCGTTGCTCGGTGCCGTAGCACTCACATTTACGTTACAGATGACGACCATCTATCTACCGCTGTTGAATCCCATTTTCAATACCGAACCGCTCACCGTACAGGAGTTGATGTTCTGCCTTTTCCTGTCCAGCATCGTGTTTTTCCTTGTCGAGATGGAAAAGCTGTTGTTTCGGAAAGGCTGGCTGTATGCACAGGCCTGATGGCGCTGACGCGGTAGTCCGTTCCTCAATTGCCGATCCACAGTGGCTCAGGCGTTTAGGGCTTCACAGCACTCACAGCAATATCACTTTTCCCCCGACGGGTATGGCGCAAGACGGGATTTGCCGAATGATGCAGGCGTTAAATGGTCAGTAGTTGACTTCCCTGTTATTACTTGCATACGACGGGCAGCCGTCCTGCCCCCATTTTCCGTTGCAGACTTGCCATTTGCATTGTTCGCGGCGGAAAAAATTGCCGATCTCCCGGCATTGCGCATATCGATCCTGGCTGGCCGGCAATTTGCTGGTCGGCGTCGCGCTGTTCTGTGCAAGGAGCAGCGCAGAGCGATCTTCATGCGGCTTTGTCGGCGCCTTGGCAATGGTTGGGGCAGATTTTTTCTTTGCCTTGTCCGCTGATGCATGGGCTATATGCTCAGTGTGCGTATGGCTGGATTTTTTCCCCGCATGCGATGCCGCCGAGCCCGATTTGCTTGCAGCAGCATGCCTGGAGCCGGCATGGGTTGTGGACGTTACGGCATCCCCTTTTTCCAATGACGACGCGTCATGTACAGCGTGTCCGCCCGCACTGCTCTGCGATGCTGAAACGAGCGACACCACTGGGTCGGCTAGTGCCACATGGGGTTCGTTGCGGCTGGTCTTGAGCGCGCTGAATGAAAGTATCAACGCAGCGCTGACGCCGCAGCCGATCAGCAATGCCCGCGCCCGAGACGAAAGTTTCGCTTTCGCCTCATGCACTTCCGGCGCCGCAACCTGTTGCGCTTCATCGTGCATGGCAGGAAACTGCCGTGGCATCAGCGCCAGCGGCGTCGGCTTTCGGTCTGCCTGTGCCGACGTGTTACTCTCGGAAGCGTGTAGCCGCATGGGCAGCCAATTGGCTTCGCTCTCGCGCGCTTCACTGTTTGCCTGCGCGCCCGGCACATCTGCATCAAGCTGAGGCTCCGGCTTATCCTTGGACGGTTCGGATTGTTTATTCCGGTGGTGCCGGCTTGATTTTTTTGCCATCTTGGGCTGCGCCATGATGCTTTCCTGTAAACTTGCTTGCCAATAACGAAGCTATGACGTAGCGTGAAGTGAATTAGTTCCTGACGGCAATAATAAAGTGGCGCCATGTTGCGATTCTGTCAGTGATCAGAGGTGCTCTATTGCAGGCGAGGAAAAACAATAGTGTGTCCGGCATGCCTTTTTCATCAGCTATTTTCGGCCATGCTCTGGCCGATCCAGTGCCAAACCGCGGAGCGAGCAGTCAACCGTGCGCAGCAATACTGCCGCGTGCTTCACGAACGCCGGTCATCCGGAAATTTTCGAATCAATCATTTTCCTGCTGTCTATGCTGAAGAAGTTCATACGCCGCTTTCTCAGGCGCGAAGCGGAACTCGCAGAGCCAGACGAATCTCCGCTCAGCCCCCTTACTGTGCTCGCCGTAGAGCCGCAGCCGCGCCCGGTCGAGATGATCGATGTGGACAATTTGTTCTTCCCTTGGGTGCTAGGGGTGGAGGGAGCTGGCGCGCAAGACTTGAACGACGCCGAAAGTCGCATGCTGCGCGCCCTCAAGCACGAAGCCGACAGGGATGATCCAGCCACAGCGGATCTCGTTCCCCGCACTCCTTCCGTCATCCCCTTGCTGTTGCGCAGCCTGCGCGACCGCAACGTGTCGAATAGCCAACTGGCCGCGCAAGTGGCGCAGGACGCGGTATTGGTTGCCGCCGTGCTCAAGCAGGTCAACAGCTCCTACTTTCGCCGCTCGGCTCCGGCCAGAACGATTGAAGAGGCCATCGCGGTCATCGGCGAGAATGGCTTGCGGATGCTGATCGCCAGTGTAGCGTTCAAACCCTTGTTCTACGCGGGCCTGGGCCATTTCACGGCGCTTGGGACGCCTCGGGTATGGGCACTGGCGGAGCCATTCGAAGTCGCGTGCCGCTACGTTGAAAAGCACAGACATGTCGACGGCTTTGAAGTGTTCCTGGCTGGTCTGCTGCAACACGTTGCGATCATCGTTGCAATGCGCGTGATGGATCGGGCGGGCGGAGCCGGGCAGGGTGAACTGCGTTCACTGGCCTTCCATGCATCGTTCATTCATTACACGCGGCGCCTGGCACGGCTGATCGGCATGTACTGGGAATTCCCGGATCAGGTTGTCGCCGCGATAGGCCACGAAGCGGCACCGACGAATGCCAGCCTGACGGAAGCGCTGTATCTGGCCGACAGGACCACCAAGATTCGTACGCTTGTGAATCACGGCGTGCTGTGTGAAGAACTTGCAGATGCCTGCTTCGAAGGGGCCGATGCCGCCGCTTGCTACCGCGAGATGGCAGCGGCAGAAGCCAGCCGAACGAAATCGGGGGCCTGATGAGGATTAAAAATGCGCAGTTGCAGGGGAGGGGGGCCTGAAACACGCCGATATCGGCATAGCCATGGGCGGGACCGGCACCGATGTGGCGCGGGAAGCCTCCAGCCTGGCGCTGCCGAATGAGAATGTTGCCACCTTCGTTGGCGCAGTCCGCGAGGACTGGCGTATTTTCGACACAATATCCGCAAATTCATCCGTTACGATGAGCGGCCGCAGTGGTTCAGGTACGCGGTGGATTTGCCCGCATGAATTCTGCCATGCCGGTTAACAACTCAATCGGTAATGGAAACACGATCGTGGATGATTTATCGCCGGCGATGTTGGCCAGCGTCTGCATGTAGCGCAATTGCATTGCGCCTGGCTGCTGCCCCAGCACTTGGGCAGCCTGCATCAATTTTTCGGATGCCTGCAGCTCGCCTTCGGCGTGGATTACCTTGGCACGCCGCTCGCGTTCTGCTTCCGCCTGGCGGGCAATTGCACGCACCATCGATTCATCAAGGTCGACGTGCTTGATCTCCACATTGGCAACTTTGATGCCCCAGGCGTCGGTCTGCGCATCGAGTACTTGCTGGATATCGATATTCAAGCGTTCGCGCTCGGCCAACATGTCGTCCAGTTCATGTTTGCCCAGTACAGCGCGCAACGTGGTTTGCGCTAGCTGACTGGTCGCTTCGAAGAAATTGGCAACCTGGATGATGGCTTTCTCGGGATCAACTACGCGAAAATAAAGGACCGCATTGACCTTCACCGATACGTTGTCGCGCGAGATCACGTCCTGCGTCGGGACATCAAGCACGATGGTGCGCAGATCCACGCGAACCATCTGCTGAAGCGCCGGGATAAGAATGATCAATCCAGGGCCCTTTACGCCCCAGAAGCGGCCAAGTTGAAAGACGACGCCACGCTCGTATTCGCGCAGGATACGGATGGAAGCGCTGAGCAGCACGATAACCAGTATGGCAAGGCCGCCAAAGCCGAAGCTGATGTCGAAAATCATGGTTATTCTCCTCGTTTGTTATTGCCCGCGGGGACCACCTGCAGCACCAGCCCATTGCGCGCAACAACGCGGACTTTTTGCCCGCGACGCAACGGCGCATGGCTGGTTATTCGCCACGTTTCGCCCCGAATATGCGCCCAGCCTTCACGTTGCATATCTTCCATTACCTCTGCCAGGCTGCCGGTCAGATCATCGAGGCCGCTTACAATCGCGCGTTGGCGTGTTTTCAATGCAATGCCGACGATGGTCGCAATGAGCAGGGCGCTCAATACGGCGATGGTAACGATCAACGGGACCGGGATACCATAGCCGGGCAATTCGGTGTCGATCAGAATCAATGCACCAATTACAAAGGCGACAATGCCGCCCAGGCCAATCACGCCAAAGCTGGGAAGAAACGCTTCTGCCACCATGAAGGCTATCCCCAGGACGATCAGTGCCAGTCCTGCGTAGTTCACAGGGAGCAGCTGCAATGCATAGAGCGCGAGCAGCAGACAGATGGTACCGATAACGCCCGGCACGCCGGTGCCAGGATTGGTAAATTCAAAGATAAGCCCATAGATACCTATGGTCATCAGAATCAGTGCGACACTCGGGTTAGTGATGGCAGCCAGCAGTTTTGCGCGCCAGTCCGGCTGTGCATCGATGATAGCGGCTCCTCCTGTCTGCAGCAGCTTGCTCTGCCCAAGCGTGTTCACCTTCATTCCATCGAGTTGTGCAACCAAGGCGGGAACGTCGGCAACGACATAATCGATAACGTGCAGCTTCAATGCCTCCTCCGCCGGCAGGCTTACCGCCTCGCGTACTGCACGCTCGGCCCAGTCGGCATTGCGGCCACGCATCTGTGCCAGCCCGCGAATATATGCAGCGGCATCATTGATCTGCTTGCGCGTCATTGAGGAAGTTGCTGCATCACCGGCATCCTTTTTCGTCGCATCGCTGTTGCGGGATGGAGCCGGTTTTTCAGGTTCCGGCTCCATCCCGGAGCCGCCGATTTGCACGGGAGTGGCCGCACCCAGATTCGTGCCTGGCGCCATTGCCGCGATATGGCTTGCATACATGATGTAAGTCCCGGCGCTTGCTGCGCGCGCGCCGCCAGGTGCCACATAGCTGGCAACCGGCACTGGTGACGTCAGGATTGCCTTGATGATTGCGCGCATCGCCGTATCAAGCCCACCCGGTGTATCCATGCGAATGATGACAAGTTGGCTGCCATTTTTCGTTGCGCGCGAAATGCCGCGTATCACATAGTCGGCATTGGCCGGTCCGATTGCCCCGTCGATCGTAAGCAACGTCACCTGCGCAGGAACAGCAAAAGCCAGTAAAGGACAGGCGGCCAGCAGCAATGCGGTTATTGCTCTGGTGAGCATGAATATCGTTACCATGCCCTGTGTTTGGCGCGACGCTGTGCAGATGTCGGGGACAACAGATTGTTCCTGCCGAAACATATCCCGCTCCAAGGACCGAAAAACCGGCTTTCAGATCGCGATTGGAACGCCTCGATTATTTTGGCGCACATCATTCGTTGCCTGAAATCAAAAAGCCGTGTCCTGCATTACGTCCCGACGCGAATAAGAGAACCCGCACGGGCCGCAGCACATTTAAACGATTGCTCGTATCCGAGCTTGCCGCCGCATGAAATTAGTACAGCGTACCGAACCAGTTAAAAATAGACCACATTCAGGAGTTCAGGTTCTGATGCACGAATAGGAGAGGCCGCTGTAGTCGCATCCCCAGCCAACAGGATATTGTCTGATCAGGATAAAAGCCGTATAGGAAGAGGGCTGGTCATGCGCTCACTCCATGTATCTTCCGACTCCGGAGCGCATGTCTGATTCCGGCATGCAAGCACTGCATCATTAAGGATCAGCCATGCACAATGTCTCTATCTCTGGCAATTCTGAGATGCTTTTCATGGCCATGTTTCATACTGTGATAATAGTGTCCTGATAAGGGTGATTGACATATCGCATGCCAATTCTCGACAACACCTGATTTAATCTCATAACAAGTTATGTTCTTATCAGATGTGTAAACATGACGGCAGATCTGTTTTGTCGCATCCGCGCACGCTTGCGGATTAACCCAGGCGTCCACCGGGCTTCGTGGCAGATCTTGATATTTAATCGCGACGGAGGCCGTAATGCAGAAAAGAAATTTTTTGATTAAATCGGCGGCATTGTTATGCGCTACCTCACTGATGCTCTCTGGCTGTACCACCACCCCCATGTCCGGTGCGAATACGACTACCAAGAGGCAAGAGCTCGATGCCAGCGCAAACTCCACACTGAAGAGGCTTTCCAGCACGGTGCCCGGTTCACATGAACTGATCAACAAAGCCCGTGGCGTGCTGGTCTTTCCGTCCGTACTGGCGGCTGGTCTCGGGGTCGGCGGCGAATACGGCGAAGGCGCATTGCGCATAAATGGCAAGACCGCCGATTACTACAGTATCGCTGCCGGTTCGTTCGGACTGCAAATTGGCGCGCAATCCAAGGCCATCATTTTTCTGTTCATGACACAGGAAGCGTTGGACAAATTCCGTAGCAGCCAAGGGTGGACGGCCGGCGTCGACGCGTCGGTGGCTGTCATTAAGGCCGGTGCCAACGGCGAAGTTGATCTGAACACTGCCACACAACCGGTGAACGTTTTTGTCATGACCAATCAGGGATTAATGGCTAACCTCACCGTACAGGGCATCAAAATTACTAAATTGAAAACTCAATAACGACAAGGGCGGTAGGCGTGCTGCACACCGCCATCATCGTTCACTTGGGGGAGCGACATCATCAAAGCTCCGGCATGGACGCTACTTCAGCAAACGATTTTCGTAAAGACCGTCAACGGTCTTTTGGTCGAGAATGTGGGCGGCCAGGTGGGTGAAGTAATCGCGTAATCCTGATTAAAATTTTTATTGTTTATGAAGTTTCAAAGTTATGTGCTTAGCTAGGCGCAATTTCGTATAATTTGTATTATGTCAAATAGGCGCCGCAAAACACGCATACTAGCCACAGTATGGACACGGTTGAAACGGTTGTTTTTTGGCGCTGCATTGCAGCCTGCAACAAGCTAAAAAATCCAGTATTTCACGCTTCGAGACGCCTGCCATGAGCAGGCGTTTTTTTTGGGCTGCAATTTGCCGATAGTGTCGCCGCAACTTGGCTTGTCCAAACCGACCGCCGCGCAGATTACGAATATGCCAGTAGTTGTTGCGAATCGCGCCAAAAATTACAGAGCGCTCATGCTGCGAAAGATGCTGAAATGGGAATAATTCGAGTTGCACAAAAGCAAACATTTTTACATTTAAGAATGCACTTTGCAACATCGCCGCGACGCCCGACACCACCGCATAAAGCCTAGATGGACGACGCTACGCGCCGTTACGCCGTTTTCGGTTGCCACTCCGAACCGCCGCCAGTCCTGTTAGTTCGCCGCCTATTTCGATGCAGGATAGCCGGCGCGTCTTTTGATGCAAGGGGTATCCATAATTTTTCTGTGAATTCCCGCTAACGCGAGGCTGCGCTTCGCCAGTGAATAGCGCTTCGCGTCAGAAAAATTACAAACCCTCCCCTTGCATCAAAAGCCTATTGCGCCGGCTATTCCAGCATCGGGCGACGAACTAACAGGACTGGCGGCAGCAGCCGTAGACGCACAACCGAAAACGGCAATTAACACAGGGCTCGAAATCTTCAGGCCCGGTCAGCAGAAAGGCGCAAACCATGAACCAGCAACCCGAACTACCATTGATGCATTTCCCGTTTCAGGCATATTTGAGAAATTTCAAGCGCGTCCGTAAAGCGCTTAAAACAATCGGAGAGCCGTTTTCGCCGTGGCAGCAATTGCCACTCAAGCTGTACATCAAAAAACTGATACGCGCCGTTTCCGGCTTTTTCTGGACCCGCCCGGACGGTAAGCAGTTCCATTGCAAGACGATTCGCAGCCTGATTGCGCGGATAATGGACTATGACGGCCACTTGCTGCAATCCACGCTGCGCAGCCTGAAAAGCTAAACCAGCCCCGGCACGAAGCGCCATTTGACGCGCCGCATGTAATCCCGATAGGCCGGGTCGACGGACAGGATATTGCGTTCCTCAGTGATGGCACGGAGCGCATAAATGCCGGTCCAGCCGGAGAGACAGGCGACGCCGAACAAGCCGATATAGACGGAATCGCGGAACAGCAACACCAGCACCGGCAGCGCGGCAACCCACCATGCCGCGTTTTTGAGCGCATAGGCCGGATGCCGGATGATTCGATACATGCCGCGTTCAACCAAGCCACGATAGGCCAGATTGCTTGCCTTGCAGCCGAGCGAGACGGACACGGATGCATAGAGCGCGAACAGCACCAGCAGCGCGCTATTCAGGAACATATACAGCGGTGCATGTGGCACCATTGACCATTGCACCATGTCCCGTGCACTCCAGGTTAATACCTGCCCTATCGCCTGATTAACTGGCGGATAGCAGATCACGCACACAACCCACCCATACAGCGTAGCGTCAACACGGATGACCTCGTTTTTGAGCCATTTACATTCGGTCAAATAGCCGACCACGAACGGCGCGAAATCAAAGAGCAAGATCAGATTCATGATGAGAACATGCAGCCGCGTCGTATACAGATTCAGGAACGGTTGCGGCTGACTGGTCAGGAGCCCGAGGATTTGATTATTCAGCACAGCACAATGCGAAAGCAGGCCATTGAGACAAAACGGCAGGAAGATGCACTTGACCAGCAAGGACAGCGCGGCTTGCTGCTGTTCATCGGTCAGCACCGGCAAGCGCCGCAATGATTGGATGGAGAACAGGTAATCCAGCAGCAAAGATGCCTTACTGCGCAATCCCGGTTGCATGGCATAAAACGGCAGCAGCGCCAGGGCGTAACCAATCGAGCACCAGCCGAACAAATCGCGCACCCGGATCATATAGGGCGATCGCCAGAAATAGAAATCCGGTATCCAGTTTGCATTGTACAAACGAATATGGAAGCCGCTGACCTTGGTATAGAACAGATACGCCAGCACAATGAATAGCATGGTGCAACCGTAGCTGTATAAGGCCAGCGATAGCCGCTCAAGCGAGACAGCCGGACGCGAAAGAGTTGCACCCATCATGTTTTACTCCCGTTTTTAACCTCACTGGAGGCATTGCCGCCAAGCCGTGATTCCCCGGCATACGGCAACACGGACACCGCCGATTTATCCGATTGCTGGACACGCGAGAGCGGCACACCGTCAGCCCGCGCCACGATGCCGTTTCGATCCCTGTCATGCTCCTGATTATGCTTGCCGCCCTTGTCGTCGAAATCGACAAAGAATCCATTCGCGACAATATCGCGGCACAACGCAGCAGGCACCGTTATAACGGTTGCTTGCTGTGAATAGCATTTACATGCATGCGCCGACGCGACGCAGGCGACCGGTACCGGCGCAGTCGTTGGTTTAGTGACTTCATCGTAACGTGGCTCAGTGTGCGGCAAACCGGCAACCCGAGAGGTACGCTCGAATACGAACTGTTTTGCATCGTCCATGGCATTGTGATAGCTGACCTTCATTTTTTCGCCTTGCGACGATGTGCCAGGTGAACCCTTGACCATCAACGGCGACGCGTTTTTTTCTTCCGGCTTGATCTTGGCTTGCATGCTGCGCACGATGTAGGTACCCAACAGACCGAGACAGAGAATGACGACGCCGAGACCCCACACCCGCGCCGGAATCTGACGCTTGACGGTATGCAGTTCCGCTGATTTGTAGAGGCCGAAAACGTTTTTCGGAAACTTGAATGCATGCTTGATGCTGTTTTTCCGGCCCGCCGGCTTTTCACAGGAGGTTTCCGCTTGCGGCCATTCGTGCACGGTCGCGGCTTGCGTGCCCCACTTGCGCACGATGTGAAGATGCCGACCAGTGAGCCGCCGCAAAGCAGTATCCGCGAGTAACGGATGCTGCGTGATCAAAAACAGATCATGGCCGTTATGCCGATGCGTTTCTAACCGTGCGACATAATCAGGCGGTTCCTTGCCGGTCGCACGAGGCCGGAATACGGTCTGGCATTCATCGATCACGATGATGGCACCGGCAGGCGCATCGAACCATTTTTCCGGATCAATCGGCGTCCACGGCAGCGTTAAATCGTTGATGCCAGCGTAAAACACCGGACGATTTTCACGCGCAGAAAATTCCTTGATATAGGCAATCGCATATAGCGTTTTGCCGTTACCCGGCAGGCCGGTAATCAGGTTGATCATTTTTTTACGACCATCTTTGTGATACTGGCGCGACCAGCCATCTTGACCGCCAGCGCCGCCGCAAATGCGGAGAACACCGTACTGATTGCTTTATCTACCCAGAGGTACGCCATCAATGAAGCAACGTCAGACGGTAAGCCGCCGAAACTGGAACGCACACTGCTGTAAATCGCATCAATGCCGACATTCAGGCCGGAATACGTTACATACCCGATTCCAAGCGCGAGCAATGCACGTCCAACCAATGAGGCGGTAGCCTGCGCCAGACCGCCGATCAACCAACCAATCAATAAATTCCAGCCCATTTTTTTATTCCCTCAGAATGGATTGTGACAACAGCCGGAACGATGCCAGCAGCGCCATCAACATGATTGCAACGCGCAACGGCAACAGGTATTCACAGACTCGCGAAAACGGTATGGTCAAAGACATGCCGCCATAGCTAAAACTCCTATCGGAAAAGCAGGAGCCACCACCTAAAAAGCCGCTGGAATCCAGCGTACTGGACAAATCTACCGAAGACGCATTGGCGACACTGGGCAACGATTTGGGATCGCTGCCAGCCATGATGGATTTACCGAGATTGGATATATCAGACTCTTTTTGATTCTCGCAATACTCTTTGCGCTGCTGGCGCAGGATGGCGCACGTGATCGCATCGCCTTCGCATGCTGTATTTTCACAGTCGCCAGACACGGTCGAATTTTTACAAATATTCAATTCCGGATGTAATTTGCATAAGTCCTGCGAATCGCAATTGCCGGAGGTACACGGTTCGCCGCTCGTGGTTGCGCCCGATGTCGTTGAACCGGTCGTTGATCCTGATGTTGTTGAACCGGTCGTTGAACCGGTCGTTGATCCGCCACCATCAAGGCCGCTGGTCGTAGTTGAACCGGTCGTTGATCCTGATGTTGTTGAACCGGTTGTTGTTGATCCGGTCGTTGTCGTGGTTGATGTAGCGCCAGTCGTGGTCGTGGTAGTTGAACCATCGCCCGAGGTTGTACCGGTTGTTGTCGAGCCGTCGCCAGTCGTGGTTGAACCGGTCGTTGATCCTGATGTTGTTGAACCGGTCGTTGATCCGGTCGTGGTTGAACCGGTCGTTGATCCGGTTGTTGTCGAGCCGTCGCCGGTTGTTGTTGAACCGGTCGTTGATCCTGATGTTGTTGATCCGGTCGTTGATCCTGATGTTGTTGATCCGGTCGTTGATCCTGATGTTGTTGAACCGGTCGTTGAACCTGATGTTGTTGATCCGGTCGTTGATCCTGATGTTGTTGATCCGGTCGTTGATCCTGATGTTGTTGATCCTGACGTTGTGCTTGTGTTGCAAGTATCGCAAACGCATGCATGAACACCGTTAATCAACTCGCCGTGATAGCCCGGATCACACGTGCCGGGAATGCACATTCCAGTATTCGGATCATATGCATATCCGGAAGACGGGCAACTAACATGACACGAGACATTCCATTCGACCCATACAACAGTACCGTGCCATTGCGCATCGAATTCAGTGTGATTCCCTCTACATTGATATTGTTCGTCTTGCCCCGACCGGCTAATGAGATTCGTCTGCACCAGAGGATCAGTCGGCGGCTGACTCATTTTGCACGCAGTAGACGCATCCGGCGCGTTAAAATTACACGACCTAGACCCAGGTACGGGCGGGTCAGATTGCGCATAAGCCGATCCAGCCATCAGCAGAAAACAGAGGAAGACAAAGCGGATGATCATGACGAAAAAATAATCCAGAATGCGCCGCACAGCGCCAGAATGACAATCAAGCCCATGAGATCCACCATCAAGAAAAAGAGAGTAGACGAATTCAGAAATTCCCCTACTCTCTTGAAGCGCACGATTACAGCGCGGAGCGAATCCACTTGAACAGCTTGACGCCGACATACACGGCGAACACAGCAGCGCCGACCGCTGCGACATCAGTACCGGCACCAGTGACGGCAGTTACATCGACGGCAGCATGTGCCATGCTCGCGAGACCAAGAGCAGTAGCAGTACCCACAACGCCGTTACGAACGGCATTACGTTTCAGTTTGCGATTCATTTGAATCCCCTTTCAAGGTTGAAATCATCATCCGACAGGCCCACGCAATCGCCCAGAGGCCGAACACGGCATAAGACCATTGCAGCCCATCATCGATGGACATATTCAGTAGCGAATTACCGACCTCGCTACCACTTTGCACGACATAGGTACATGTCGATACATCAGTAATGGACGGATCTACACCGAGCAGGTAAGAGCCGTCCGATTGTTCTATTAACGTGGCGCAAATCATTCAATGCACCCAGACACTTCAGTAATGAAGAATTGACCGGACAAAATAAACTGCGCCGTATCCATTGCCTCCGCAAGTTCATCAAACCGCCCTGCTTCATGCGCCCACGGCGTATAGCCCACATCGCCATTCAATGGCACCAGGAACAGCGCTGATTCCGCGTCTTGCACGATGTAGGCACCTTTGCTCATAATTAGGCCGCTTTCTTTTCAACCGACAACGGCACCAGCGAACCAATAATTGTTTTGACCGTTTTACCGTTCGTGACTTGCTCGAATTCGACTTCGGCAACAAACGGCACCGGCAAATGCTTCAGCTTGTCAAATTCATCGGACTTGCCAAAGTTATATTCAACGGTCGCAAAGCCCTTTTGAGTACCCTTAGATTCATCCAGCTTGGTTTCGATATAAACCTTTGTCGAATCGAATGCTGTGCCGTTATCCATCATCCCTTTACTGCCCTTGATGCCTGTAATTTTGACTTTCATGATTACCCCTTATGTAATGGCCTATACGTAGCAATTCGCCCCATTCAGGCCGTAAGATGGGACTGCTTTTATAAAATTGATGAAGTCAGGAACGACCGGAATTGACATAGTTTTATGCACCGGCTCAGGCCCGGTTTGCGCGTTAGAAGTCAACGCCTTCAGACGTTTCGGCCATGCTTCTTTATCGGCATTGCAAACCAGATCCAGCGCTTCTTTGTCGCCAAAAAGATCACGGAACACGCGCAGGTATTTACCGAACTGATGCCTAGTTGTTTTAATGGCGGCATCAACAACTACTTGTGCTGTTTTCTGCTTCAGTTCCAATCGCTGCACAGTGGGCACATGCGCGAACTCTGCGAAACACGGATACGCGCCGCCAAAATATCCAGAAGGAGAAATTAAAATGTCCAGGGGAATGATGCGATCAGATGCTTTAAATTCGACCTCAACGCGACACCATGGAGAATTGGCGTCACCCTCTTTTTTACCTTTTTCATAAAAGCGGCAGAACTTGCCACTGGTACGAGTGCCGATATACAAAGTTCTTCCGGCACCAGTAGGACGATGCCAATTACCGACACATTCAATTGATGGAGCGCGACCGCCCCGCCGTTGCGTGTAACCGCCTTTTGACCATTGCGATTCAGCCCAATCAACCGACAAATATGAACCTTCCAAATCATCATGGGCCAGATCGATGCGCGAAATTTGCGGACGGATAGCGGTATTAGAAAGGAAGTCAAACAAGCGTTGCTGCCAACCATCAACAGCATGTGTACAGCCCTGTCCGGTTAAGGTAATCAGCATCGTTGCGCGCTGGCCGCCAAAACAGACAAAGCCCATGTCATCGCCAAGCACCCACGATTGCTTATAAAAATTCATTCCCGTTTCACGCTTGGCTGTAATGCCGAAACCGAAAATCTTTTCAAGATAACGACTTGCTTCCATAATGATTTCATCGTCAGAAATCATATGTTCCCGAGCAGTACGAAACCATGTGTCTTCCAGCACCGTGAAATTGATCCAGTCAATCACACACACCTGATCATGGGCAGGCCGCTTCAACATTTGAATCTTGACTTTGCCAGAATCGGACATCACCAATTCAACAGCCTCGACAATTTCACCGCCCTCTCCACAGGAGTTTTCCCCCATGTTATTAATGGGGGTATCAGGCGTCCCGCCTGTGGGGTAACTCTGCGGCGATGCCGCCGCCGCCCCGCTACGCGAACGGCTGGGGACGGCATCGCCGCTTTGCGTCATAGACTTACCAACGCCGTAAACTTGGGATTTGATGCTGCGAACGCTCATGACTGCTCTCCTTCAACACTACGAACGACATCTCGAATAGCGTCATCCATATTTCTGGTAGAGGAGATAGCAAAAGAAACCAAGGCAAGGGGAACCATCAATTTCGCCATACGGAAAATACGCTTGGTAAGATAAAAAGGATCGCGGCGCTCGATACGCAGCTTTTTTTGCGCATTGTTGAAACGCTTCAGGCGTGCGGCGCGGCGTGGACTCATTTCGACACCCCACATTTAACAGCCAGGTCAACCAGCCAGTTTGCAAATGGCGCTGGCGTCCGTTCGCGGGCGGCCTTGCTGATGCGCTCGATGCGGCCAGGTGGAATTCCTAGCTGAAGCGGGAAATCGGGAATGTCGGTCGGATTGACTCCGACGATATAAAGCCAGGTCGATTTGGGGCATTCATGGCCGAACCACGATTGCAGGATTGGCAGAGTGGAACCGCCGAATTCGTCACGCTGTCCAGGTAAAGGCAGGTTCGCAGCCTGCCAGAGCGTAGAGCCAGACGGATGTTCCAACACGCCGCCGAAAATGCGGACAGCGTTGACGGCAAAAAATGCCAGGTCGCGTTCATCATGGCGCGGCTTGGCAAACTTGCGCAGCCTGCCCCATGACCGGCATGGAGGATGCGCAACGACAGGAAAATGGCCGGTATAGGTGCGTGCATCGCGTTCTATGTCATAAACATCCAGGTCAGAGCGCCGCTTGTAGATTGAATCCTGACGCGCAAACAGCACCGCTATCCGATGTTCTTGACTATCAAAGGCCAGAGGCTTAGAGTTCATTTAATTCTTTCAGATGAAAGTTCTTTCAAGCGAAAGATATCTTTCAACCGAAAGAGTTGTCAAGCAGAAAATTAAGGAAAATCATGAAAAGCGTGAAATTTTTAGACGAGATCGCAAAAGCCAACGATTTGAAGAATGACAACCAGATTTCTAAATTCATGGGTTGGCAAAGCGGCACCATCACAAACTACCGAGCAGGTAGGCGTGTTATGGACAATGAAGCATGCCTAGCAGTCGCTTTAAAACTTGGAATTGACCCTTTAAAAGTCATCATGGCCGCAGATATCGACCGCGCAGAACGCGCCGGTCAGAAATCACTGTGGGAAGTTTTTTCGCAGAGGACGAGTCTGGCGGCGAGCGTCCTCGCAGTGGTTAGCGTCAATTTATTTTTGACACCTACCCCTTCAGAAGCCGCGCCAGTATTGAAGTATGCAGCTGACAAACTTTGTATTATGTCAAATTGCTGCTAATAAACTGACTCTGTCGGACACTTATCCTTGGTTCCGACAATTCAAATTCGAAAAATGGCAAATCATGTCGAAAAAATTAACGCGGTGCTGCACTCTCCACCGCGTCCTGTAATTCAAATTTGAAATATCCGCGCGTTTCGCTGATTGCTCGTCCCGATAGTCAATGTTCGTCGCATCGAATGTGAGAATCGATGAAAGCTTGAGTGCCACCCACCAACACAGACTATTCGCAGTGCTCATGCCGTTCAGCCGGTCACCGCTGTCCAGAGCGAATACTCCTTGTGGTGGCGGGAGCCAGAAAAGGAAATCCTGCCGACGTTGGAAGAACTTCAGATCGGCTTTATTCCCTTCAGTCCACTCGGCAAGGGCTTTCTGACCGGTGCGATCGACGAAAACACGAAGTTCGACAGCACCGACTTCCGTAATACCGTGCCGCGCTTCGCGCCGGATGCCCGCAAGGCCAATCACGCCCTGGTCGATGTCATAGCCGGCATTGCAGCCCGCAAGCAAGCGACGTCGGCACAGATCGCGCTTGCATGGCTGTTGGCCCAGAAGCCGTGGATCGTGCCGATTCCGGGCACTACGAAATTGCACCGCCTCGAAGAAAACATCAGCGCCGCTGCAATCGAACTCACGCAAGACGATTTGAAAGGTATCGAAACCGCCGTCTCGAAAATTGAGGTTCAAGGTGCCTGCTACTCGCAAGACAGGCAGCAACTCGTGAACCGCTGATTGGAAGCCGAAGGAGCTGAGTATGGAAAGCAATATTGCAGGAAAAATGGTCGTCATTACCGGCGCCAGCAGCGGATTTCCTGGCTCGAGACATGTGACAAGACCCGTTGAAAAGCATGGCTAAGGCCGCAAGAAGGCTTGACATTTGTCAATCAAATCGCTGATTGATCAAGTGAAAATGAAATGGTGTTGCAACCGCTGTCCAGGCGTGGGTTTAAAGCGTGCCCGTTCAACAACATAGAGGAAACACCATGGAAGAAATTAAGCGCAGCCGCAGAATGTTTCTGAAATCGAGCGGCGGTATGGCTGCGGCCGCCGTCGGCGCGGCAGTACTACCCGCGGCGGGGGCGCAGGCAGCCACGCCCGGATTGACAGCGACGACGACGCTGAATTACCCAACGCGCACTGTCGGCAAAGCCGCAGGTCTGCCGGTTAACCAGCCAGTGCAATTTACCTATCCGGATGCGAGTTCCCCCTGCTACGCCCTCCGCTTGGGATCGCCCGTGCCCGATGGCGTTGGGCCTGACAAGGATATCGTTGCCTACAGCGCAATGTGCACTCACATGGGCTGTCCGGTGGCCTACGATGGCGGCACCAAGGTATTCAAATGCGGATGTCATTTTTCGATGTTTGATCCCGAGGACAGCGGCCAGATGGTGTGCGGTCAGGCCACAGAAGACTTGCCCAGGATATTGTTGGAGTATGACGCTAAGAGCGACGCTCTCACGGCCGTCGGTGTTGATGGCTTGATCTACGGCCGTCAGGCCAATATCCTTTGAGGAGCCAGCCATGTCGACCAATATCAAGGATCGCATCGCCCTGCCGCCCAAAGATGCGCAGCGCACTAATATGACCTGCCACTTCTGTATCGTGGGCTGCGGCTATCACGTCTACAAGTGGGACGCCAACCGCGAGGGCGGCCGTGCGCCGAACCAGAATGCACTTGGCCTGGATTTCCGCCGGCAACTCCCCCCGATGAGCGTGGTCATGACGCAGGCCATGACCAATACCATTACCGATCATGGCGGCAAGCGCTGGAGCATCATGGCCGTGCCGGACAAGGAATGCGTGGTCAATAGCGGCTTGTCATCCACCCGTGGCGGCAAGACGGCATCGTATATGTACAGTCATGATGGCATTGGCCGCGAGCGCCTGAAAAATCCGCGCGTTTATCACGGCGACCAGTGGCTCGATACCAGTTGGGACAATGCGCTCGCCATATACGCCAGCCTGACCAAGAAGATTCTCGATAACGATGGCCCCAGCGGCCTGTTCTACGACTGCTTCGATCACGGCGGCGCCGGCGGCGGCTTCGAAAACACCTGGGGTACGGGCAAACTGATGTTCAGCGCGTTGCAAACGCCGATGGTGCGTATCCACAACCGTCCGGCCTACAACTCCGAATGCCATGCCACCCGCGAGATGGGTATCGGCGAACTCAACAACAGCTACGAAGATGCCGAGTTGGCCGACTGCATTTTCGCCATCGGATGCAACTCGTACGAAACACAGACTAATTATTTCCTGAATCACTGGGTGCCCAACCTGTCCGGCGGCTCACTGGACAAGAAGAAAAAGCGGTTCCCCGGCGAAACCGCCGCAGCCGCGAAGATCATCATCGTGGATCCGCGTCGCTCGGCCACGGTGGCGATTTCCGAGCAAGTCGCCGGCAAGGGCAACGTGCTGCACCTCGATATTGAACCCGGCAGCGATACCGCCCTGTTCAACACCCTGCTCACCTATGTGGTCGCGCAGGGATGGCACGACAAGGCGTTTATTGCCAAGGCCACGCGCGGTTTCGACGATGCCGTCAAGACCAACCATATGTCGCTCGAAGAAGGTTCGCGTGCGACCGGCGTTTCAGTTGACAAGATCAAACAGGCCGCCGAATGGGCCTACAAACCCATGGGCTCGGGCCAACGCCCGCGTACCTTCCACGCGTACGAAAAAGGCATCATCTGGGGCAATGATAACTACGTCATCCAGAGCGCTCTGGTGAGCCTGGTGCTGGCTACCCAGAACGTCGGGCGGCGCGGCACCGGCGTGTGTCGCATGGGCGGACATCAAGAGGGCTACACTCGGCCGCCGTATCCCGGCGACAAGAAGATCTATATCGATCAAGAGGTTATCCACGGCAAAGGTCTGATGTACACGCTATGGGGTACCAACCCATTCCAGACCACGGTCAATGCCGAAGAACACCGCATGGTCTTGCATCGTCGCGCCGAGATCGTCAACGAGGCCATTGCCCGTGCCAAGGGCGCCTCAGTGGAACAGCTTGTCGACGCGATCTACGACGCCTGCAAGAACAAGGGGGGGATGTATATCGCTGCGATGAACCTCTACCCGACTACCGTCTCCGAGGAGGCGCACATGATGCTGCCGGCGGCGCAGCCGGGCGAGATCAATCTCACTTCGATGAATGGCGAGCGCCGCTTGCGGCTGTCGGAGAAGTTCATGGACGCACCTGGATCAGCCAAGGCAGACTGCCTGATCGCAGCCGATATTGCCAACACGCTCAAGGCGATGTACCTGCGCGAAGGCAAGACCGAGATGGCCAAGCGCTTTGATGGATTCGACTGGAAGACCGAGGAAGATGCCTTCAACGACGGTTTCCGCCGCGCCGGTCGCCCGGGCGTCGGGCCAATCGACAGCCAAGGTGGCGAAACTGGCTATATGGCCACCTACGACTTGCTGCGCAAAGCTGGCAACAACGGCGTGCAGCTACCGATCAAGGAGGTCAGGGGCGACAAGCTTATCGGCACGGAAATTCTCTACGCGGACGGCAAGTTCGACACCAAGGACGGCAAGGCGGAGTTCAAGCCCGCGCCATGGAACGGCCTGCCGAAAATGGTGGCCGATCAAAAGGCCAAACACAAGTACTGGATCAACAGTGGTCGCGCCAATGAGGTATGGCAAACCGCCTACCACGACCAGTACAATTCGTTTGTGCGCGACCGCTATCCGATGGCCTTCATTGAGATAAACCCGGAGGATGCCAAATCCATGGGCGTAGCGCCGGGCGATATAGTCGAAGTCTATAACGATTTCGGCAGCACCTACGCGATGGCCTACCCGCTGAAATCAGCCAAGCCGGGACAGACCTTCATGCTGTTCGGCTACATCAAGGGCGTGCACGGCCACGTAGTCACATCATGGACCGATCGCAACGTGGTGCCTTACTACAAAGGCACTTGGGGCAGCATCAGGCGGGTAGGTAGTGTCGCTGACTGGAAGACCAGTGTTAGCCTCAAGGATCGACGTTTCGCTTAAGTCATGATCCGGCCCCGCATCGGTGATGTCCACCACCACCGTGAATGGTTAACTAGGCCGGTTCATGAAACGGCAGGTTTTTTCGCGACCATCCCGATCAATGCGGATTGCCCACAATGCTGCGATCCCTCGTCGAGGATCGCTTCATAGGTGCGCAGTTCAAGCATCTCCAGCTCCGCAAACATCGATTGCAACAAGGCTTCCGTATAAAGGTTTTCAGCATGAGGCGGGCCGCCCGTCTTGTAGTCGAGCTGTTTCGGCGTGTAGCCCTGCAAGAGCAGATATCCGCCGGGCTTGAGCGTTTTCACCATGTTGGCAAACAGCCGTTCACGCATTGCAGGATCGGCGAATTGCACGAAGATTGCCACCACATAATCATAAGCAGAAGGCGCCCAGGTCCACGAGTCGCAGTCCGAAACACTGAAATGGACTTGGACGCGCTCGGCTTCAGCAAGGGATTTTGCCTTTTCAACGGCAATGGTCGAAATATCGAATGCATCGACATCGAGCCCCTGGCTGGCTAGCCACACGCTGTTCCTGCCCTCCCCGTCCGCGACCGCGAGCACTTTTTTTCCTGGGTAAAAGAGATCGCAGTGGCTCGCGAGATAGGCATTCGGTGCCGTGCCAAACAGGAAGTCGGGCTGGTCATACCGGCTATTCCAGGTTTCTGCCGCATCGGTAAAGCGATTCGATTCCATCTCACCCCTTGAGTGAACGATTCAAATCAGGCGAACTGATCCGCCCGATGGATGTGTATTTACTTCCCGCCCAGAACATGCCCGCCGACAGTCATGCCATACATCGACGTCGGATCATCATGGTATTTCTTGCGCGTTTCCGCGACCGAGCCTTGAAAACGCGGGTCCTGTGGCCGTTCATGGCTGTCCATGAAGGTTGCCACATCCCAGGCTTCCTGATCTGTCAGCTTGCCACCCAGGCCAAGCGGCATGTCGGCCTTGATGAAGCCGGCAGCGTTTTTGATGTCATGCATGCCCGCCCAATCCTTCCAGCTGCGACACGATATAGGTGGCATTGAGTCCCGCCAGGCGCGGAAAGCCGGCTGCAGCATTGCCCTCCCCGTTCACGCCATGACAGCTGACGCATGCCGCGGCACCTGCGCTTCCCTTGGCAGCGATTGTTGCGCCGCTTGATTTGTCCTGCGCATATGCGGCATTAAGCGATGCGCCAAGAATCGCACAGCAAATGATCATGGCTGCTCTCATTTATGCTTTCGTACTCAGCGATTTAACGCGCTCATCTGCGGTGCGGCATAACGCGTCCCGGCAGCGGCGCCCGGAGGAATTACACGATCAATGCGGGTTAAATCCTCGGAAGTCAATCGTATATCCAGCGCCGCCACATTCAATTCGAGATACTTGCGACGCTTTGTGCCGGGAATCGGAACAATATCTTTCCCTTGCGCGAGCACCCAGGCTAACGCAAGCTGTGATGGCGTACAGCCCTTGTCTTTTGCAATCAACTCGATTTCCCTGACCAGACCCAGGTTCTTCTGAAAGTTTTCATTCTGGAAACGCGGTGACTGGCGACGATAGTCGTCCGGTTCAAGATCGTCGATACTTTTTATTTGACCTGTAAGAAAACCCCGGCCCAGTGGACTATAGGGAACGAATCCGATCCCGAGTTCACGCACTGTCGGCAGGAGCTCGTCCTCCGGATCGCGGCTCCATAGGGAATACTCGGTTTGTAGTGCAGCGATCGGATGCACTGCATGTGCCCGGCGTACCGTGGTGGCGGCAGCTTCTGACAATCCAAGCCAGCGGACCTTGCCTTCCCGAACAAGGTCTGCCATGGCGCCAATTGTGTCTTCAATGGGTGTCGCAGGGTCGACACGATGTTGATAATATAGATCGATTACTTCTACCCCAAGCCGTTTTAGGCTTGCCTCGCATGCCTGGCGCACGTATTCGGGCTTGCCGTTCACGCCGCGAAAGCTTCCATCCTCGCCCCTTACATTGCCAAACTTGGTCGCCAGAATCACTTGGTGGCGCTTTCCCTGGATTGCC
Organism: Burkholderiaceae bacterium; assembly: GCA_035255485.1. Lineage (GTDB taxonomy): Bacteria > Pseudomonadota > Gammaproteobacteria > Burkholderiales > Burkholderiaceae_D > DATEZO01. The sequence goes on along the minus strand of DATEZO010000084.1, from coordinate 1,274 downwards.
CGTCCGACCAGTTCTTCATTCTTGCCGACACCATACATATCGGCCGTATCGAGCAATGTAATCCCTAGTTCGATGGCTCGATGAATAGTGGAAATCGCTTCGGTCTCATCGCGCCCGCCATAAAATTCGGACATTCCCATACAGCCGAGCCCAATGGCAGAAACTTGCAGGCCGGCACCCAGATTACGCTTTTCCATATGCGTTTCCTTTTTGCCAATATGGCGACGGCAAATTGATTAAATTGATTATCCGGAAGAAGACCTCGTATATGGTTTATTTGATAAAAATAATGAGCAAAGTTCACTCTTAACATCTGGGGCCATGCCCCGTTTACCGTCATGATTCCCCTGCCATATCGAATAAATGGTGGAGTATAGGTGAAGCACCAGCATTCCATGGTCGTCATGGAATGCCAACATATGGAGTATATGACTCATCAAGACTGCGTTGATTGGAATGACGCACTGCGACAGAGCCATTCCATTGAAAATGCACTATGTATTCGATCGGATCAAGTTCATTAGACGCGTACGAGACATCACGCGGAGAAATGCCGCGCCAATATGATGCGCCAGATACCGGTTGAAAACAGCGAGAAGCCGGTCAGGAAACCGATGATCGCCAATGAGCTTTCGGGCCAACCGATGGCAATCAGTATCGATACAACAATCGATAGCACTCCGTCAAACAATATCAGGCCCCAGCCGCGCCGTGGTTTCATCCGGAACGCTAACATCGCCCGGGCGATACCGCCGGCGAATAGAAATCCTCCGACCAGTAGCGCGAGCGATGCGACCCCCGCCAGCGGCATTGCCAGGATGCCGAAGCCAAGCAGCAAGGTCAGGAGACCGGAGATCAGCTTCCAGCCAAAGCCTTCCTTGCCGCGCGTCTGGATTGCATAGGCAATTTCAACTCCTCCGGCGAACAGCAGCAACCAGCCGAACATCAATGCGGTAGCCAGTGCAGCAACCCCAGGCATCAGGATAGCCAGAATGCCGGCGACGATCAGCAGCACTCCCCATGCGACCTGCCAGCCATGGCCGGATGCGGCAACAGGGCGCTTGTCGCCTTTGATCTCATTTATACTGTCCATGATGGCGCTTTCGTTGGTCCGGCTTGAGTTGGTATAGGGTCTAGGGACAATTTAGCATGCGCCGCCGGAATGAAATGGTGTGTGATCCACCCTCTTGAGGTGCCGCAATCGAAAACGGGTCGGTGCACTGGCCGCCTTGACTGGCGATGCAAGGAATCTGGCGGGCGACCGGCAACTGGCA
>DATEZO010000083.1:0-4797 GCA_035255485.1 Burkholderiaceae bacterium | reverse complement strand
CGCGAAATGGACTTACGACAATATCGCTTACATGAAGCAGCAGATGCAGGCGATGGGGCTGGCGGTTGACTGGTCGCGCGAAGTCGCCACCTGCGATCCGAGCTACTACAAGTGGAACCAGTGGCTGTTTTTGAAGATGCTGGAAAAAGGCATTGCCTACCGCAGGACCCAGGTCGTCAACTGGGATCCGGTGGACCAGACCGTGCTCGCCAACGAACAGGTGATCGACGGCCGCGGCTGGCGTACTGGCGCACTGGTCGAAAAGCGCGAGATTCCGGGTTACTACCTCAAGATCACCGACTACGCGGAAGAACTGCTCGATTCCGTGGTCAACAAGCTGCCCGGCTGGCCGGAGCGCGTGCGCCTGATGCAGGAAAACTGGATCGGCAAGAGCGAAGGCGTGCGCTTTGCCTTTCCTTATGATTTGACCGATCCGGCCAACCGTTCTCACCCTCTCCCGCAAGCGGGAGAGGGTCGGGATGAGGAAGCGCTTCCGCTGCAAGGCAAGATGTACGTCTTCACCACGCGCGCCGACACCATCATGGGCGTAACCTTCTGCGCGGTGGCGCCGGAGCATCCGCTCGCGTCCTACGCCGCCGCATCGAACCCGACGCTCGCCGCCTTCATCGAGGAATGCAAGAAAGGCGGCACGACCGAAGCCGAACTCGCGCTGCGCGAGAAGGAAGGCATGCCGACCGGCCTGTTCGTCACGCATCCACTGACCGGCGCGCAAGTCGAGGTCTGGGTCGGCAACTATGTCCTGATGAGCTATGGCGACGGCGCTGTCATGGGCGTTCCGGCGCACGACGAACGCGACTTTGCATTCGCGAAAAAATACAACCTGCCGATCAGGCAAGTCATTGCGGTAGAAGGCGAAACCTGGTCGACTGACGCCTGGCAGGAATGGTACGCCGACAAGCAGCGCGGCGTAACCATCCATTCCGGCCCTTATGACGGACTGAACTACAAGGCGGCGGTGGACAAGATCGCAGCCGACCTCGCGGCCAAAGGCATCGGCGAAAAGAAAACCACCTGGCGCCTGCGTGACTGGGGTGTCAGCCGCCAGCGCTACTGGGGCACGCCGATTCCGATCATCCATTGCGACGATTGCGGCGCGGTGCCGGTACCGGAAAAGGACCTGCCAGTCGTACTGCCGCAGGATTGCGTGCCGGACGGCAGCGGTAATCCGCTCAACAAGCGCGAGGATTTCCTGAAGGTCGATTGCCCGTGCTGCGGCAAGCCGGCGCGGCGCGAGACCGACACGATGGATACTTTCGTCGATTCGTCGTGGTATTTCATGCGCTATTGCGATCCGAAGAACAACGAGCAGATGGTGGCCGGCGGCGCCGACTACTGGATGCCAATGGATCAGTACATCGGCGGCATCGAGCACGCGATCCTGCACTTGCTGTATGCCCGCTTCTGGACCAAGGTGATGCGCGACCTTGGCCTGGTCAAGATCGATGAGCCGTTCGTCAACCTGCTCACCCAAGGCATGGTGCTGAAAGGCGCGTTCTTCCACAAGCCGGCCGATGCCGGCAAGAACTATTATTGGGAACACGACGTCGACGTCATCACCAACGAACACGGCCAGGTCATCGGCGGCAAGCTGAAGGCTGACGGCACACCGCTCGAATACGAGATGACGACGATGTCGAAGTCGAAGAACAACGGCGTCGATCCGCAGGAATTGATCGACCAGTACGGCGCCGATACCGCGCGCCTGTTTGTCATGTTCGCCTCGCCGCCCGAGCAGACGCTCGAATGGAACGATGCCGGCGTGGAAGGCGCGAACCGCTTCCTGCGCCGTGTATGGGCCTATGCGCATGCGCAGGCGGCGCGTGTGGCGGCGTCGTCCGAGATCGATTTCACGGCACTGCCGGAGCCGCACAAAACCCTGCGCCGCGAAGTGCACAAGATCCTGCAGCAGGCCGATCACGACTTCAAGCGCATCCAGTACAACACCGTCGTGTCCGCTTGCATGAAGATGCTCAACACGCTCGAAGCGGCCAAGCTGGAAGATTCCGCCGCCACCAACGCGGTAATCGCGGAAGCCTTGTCGATCTTCCTGCGCATGCTCAACCCGGTTGCGCCGCACATCACCCATGTGCTGTGGCAGGAGCTTGGTTTCTCGGTGGCATATGGGGATATCCTTGACGCGCCGTGGCCGCAGGTGGATGCTGCTGCGCTGGAGCAGTCGGAAATCGAGCTGATGATCCAGGTCAACGGCAAGCTGCGCGGCAGCGTCAAGGTCGCGAAGGATACCGACAAGGCGGCAATCGAAGCGGCAGCGCTGGCCAACGAAAATGTCCAGAAATATGTCGACGGCACGCCAAAGAAAGTGATCATCGTGCCAGGCAAGCTGGTTAATATTGTTGCTTAAGCAGGGACGCTCATGCTGATGAAACGCCGTATTGCCTGCGCGCTGGCCGTGGCCGCAACCGTTACGCTGTCGGCCTGCGGCTTTCAGTTGCGCGGTTCCGGCAACCAGGCCAATCTGCCGTTCGCCACGGTTTACCTCGCTTTCCCGGATACCTCGGCCCTCGGTAACGAGTTGAAACGTAATCTGCGTGCCGGCGGTGGAACCGAGGTAATCACCGACGCCAAGACAGCGCAGGCGATTGTGGAACTGCTGTCCGAAACGCGTGAAAAGCAGATCCTGTCGCTCAACACCCAAGGCCGCGTACGCGAATACTCGCTGCTGTACAGGGTGCGCTTTCGCGTCAGGGACAGCAAGGGCAAGGAATTGCTGGCGCCGACTGAAATCGTGCTGAAGCGCGACATCAGCTTCAATGAAGCGCAAGTGATCGCCAAGGAAAAGGAAGAAGAAATGCTGTACCGCGATATGCAAAGCGACCTGGTGCAACAAATCTTGCGCAGGCTGGCGGTGCTGAAGCCGGGTTGATTTGATTGATTGAAAGCCTCCACGTCGAGGTTTTGCATTATTGGACAAGAACATGCAACTGCGACCCGACGCCCTCGATGCTCATCTGGCGAAATCCCTGGCGCCGCTGTATGTGATTGCCAGCGATGAGCACTTGCTTGCGCTGGAAGCCGCCGACAAGATCCGCAAGACGGCGCGTGCACAGGGTTTTTCCGAGCGCGAAGTACTGACGGTGGAGCGCAGCTTCAAATGGGGCGAATTGCTGGCAGCCAACCAGTCGCAATCGCTGTTCGGCGACAAGAAGCTGATTGAATTGCGTATCCCGAGCGGCAAGCCCGGCAAGGATGGCGGGCAGGCGCTGCAGAATTATGCGGCGCACCTTGGCTCCGATAATGTCACGCTGATTACGCTACCGAAACTTGACTGGGCGACGCAAAAGGCGGCATGGGTAGCAGCGCTGCAGCAGGCGAGCGTCTATATCGACATTCCGCTAGTGGAGCGCGCGCAACTGCCGGCATGGATCGGCGCACGGCTGGCAGCCCAGCGGCAAGGTGCGGACAGGCAAAGCATCGATTTCATTGCCGACCGGGTCGAAGGCAACCTGTTGGCCGCACACCAGGAAATCCAGAAACTGGCATTGCTGCATCCGGAAGGCAACTTGCGCTTTGAACAGGTGCAGGACGCCGTGCTGAATGTTGCGCGCTATGATGTATTCAAGCTGAACGAGGCGATGCTGGCTGGTGATGCCGCACGGCTGGTGCGCATGCTGCAAGGCTTGCAGGGCGAAGGCGAAGCGCTACCGCTGGTATTGTGGGCAGTGGCCGAAGAAATCCGCACGCTGCTAAAATTGAAGGCAGGCGTGGCGCAAGGCAAGCAGTTGGCGATGCTGCTGAAGGAATACCGTATCTGGGGCCCGCGCGAACGCCTGATGGAGCCGGCGCTGCGGCGGCTGACGCTGGCGACGCTGCAAGATGCCTTGCGGCAGGCAGCGCAGATTGACAAGATGGTCAAAGGTCTGCGCGCCAAGGCATTTGCCGGTGATCCGTGGGACGCGATGCTGCAATTGGGATTGAAAGTGGCACGTGGCCGCTAGGCGATAGTGCCTTCGGAAAGCGCTTCATTTTTCCACCCTGCGATTGATGACAAATTTTTAATGCATCTCACAAGCAATTCCAGGTAATTATGGACATCAAACACTACATGAATCAAGTCGGCCAACGTGCCCGCAAGGCATCGCGCACGATGGCCAAGGCCGATACCGCCGCCAGGAATCTGGCGCTGGCGCTGATCGCCGCCGCTATTCGGCGCGATGCGGATGCGTTGCGTGCTGCCAATCAACTGGATCTTGAAGCGGCACGTGCCAACGGCCTGGCGCCAGCCATGCTCGATCGCTTGACGCTGTCGGACAAAGCCATCGCCACCATGGCGCAAGGCCTGGAACAGATCATCGCGCTGCCCGATCCGATCGGCGAAATCTCCAACATGAAGTATCGCCCGACCGGTATCCAGGTCGGCCAGATGCGCGTGCCGCTCGGTGTCATCGGCATCATCTATGAGGCACGCCCGAATGTCACGGTGGACGCCGCCGGACTGTGCATCAAGAGCGGCAATGCAACAATTTTGCGCGGCGGCTCGGAAGCGATTCATTGCAACCAGGCATTGGCAAAACTGGTGACGGAAGGCCTGGCGGGCGCCGGCTTGCCCGCGGATGCGGTGCAGATTGTCGAGACCACGGATCGCGCCGCAGTCGGCGAGCTGATCACGATGCCGCAATACGTGGACGTGATCGTGCCGCGCGGCGGCAAGGGCCTGATCGAGCGCCTGATGCAGGAATCCAAGGTACCGATGATCAAGCACCTGGACGGTATCTGCCATGTCTACATCGACGATGGCGCCGACATCGGCAAGGCGCT
>DATEZO010000082.1:0-2463 GCA_035255485.1 Burkholderiaceae bacterium | reverse complement strand
CCGAGGAACGATTACAGTGATTCGGGGCGTTGAAGGGAAGAGAATTGCCTATTATTGCTACCAATGGCATCAACCTGTCCTATGACATACAGGGCGATCCTGCCGGCGAGCCGATTCTGCTGATTGCCGGCCTCAGCCTCCAGCTCATTTCCTGGTCTAACGCATTTTGCCGGGGACTGACCGAACAAGGATTCCGGGTCATTCGCTTCGATAACCGCGACTGCGGACTGTCGACGAAGATGGACCATTTCGGCAAACCACATCTGCCGACCGCCTTTTTCCATTCGCTGTTTCATCTGCCGCTGCTCAATGGCTATACGCTGTACGACATGGCAAAGGACACCACCGGCCTGCTTGATGAACTGGGCATCGGGAAGGCACATATTGTCGGTGCATCGATGGGAGGGATGATCGCGCAAATCGTCGCAGCCACATCTCCGCATCGCACGCTGACGCTGACCTCGATCATGTCGACCAGCGGACGTCCCGGACTGCCCGGGCCGACATTGGCGGCGCATAACACCCTGTTTTCGTCGCCCGACAATCCGCGCGATATCAACAGCGTCATTGACTACTTCGTAAAGATGTTCCAAGTGATCGGCAGTCCTGGCCATCCGACGCCGGAAGCGGAGCTGCGCAGGCGCGTTGTGCAAAGCGTACGGCGCAACGTCTGTCCAGGCGGGAGCGCGCGCCAGATCATGGCAGTAGCCGCTTCCGGTGACCGAGTCGCCTTGCTGCGTACGATCAAGGCCCCGTCTCTGGTCATTCACGGCAGTGACGACCCGCTGGTGCCGATTGCCTGCGGCCGCGATACTGCGCGGTGGATACCGAACGCGACGATGCATGAAATCGAAGGCATGGGACACGATTTGCCACCTGCGCTCGATACGGTGTTAGCAGATTTGATTGGCGCGCATTGTCGGTGCGGCACCGAGCCGGAAGCACGGCGCGCGTAACGAGTCGTTGACTTCAGAGTGCCGATTTCCTTGGAAAACTTTCTTCATGGAAATATAAAATGGTATGCTGGTTCGACTATCAGTAACTGCAAGGAGGAGAGGCATGTTTGCGCAGCGGCTTAATTTTCGACATGGAGTGCTTCAATTGAAAAATGAACGAAAGGCGCAACACGCTGCGGAACATATTAAAGCGCCTGGCTGGTTCAAGCTGGCGCTGGAAGGGCGCGCGCCGTGGGAATTGTGGGCATCGCTGATAGCGCTGCCGGTATTGAAAAATGCGCCGAAAGGAGACGGTCATCCGGTCATGGTGTTTCCGGGCCTGGCGACAGGCGACATGACAACGCTTGTATTGCGCAATTTTCTGAAGGATCGCGGCTATGTTCCCTTTGCATGGGAGCAAGGGGTGAACCGTGGTCCGCGCCCGGGCGTACTCGAAACTTGTATCGAACGCGTGCAGGAATTGCGTTCAGCGCATGGCTGCACTGTCAGCCTTGTGGGGTGGAGCTTGGGCGGGATCTACGCGCGGGAGATTGCCAAAATGGTGCCGGACGACGTGCGCTCGGTGATCACTCTGGGCTCGCCGTTTACGGGCCATCCCAAGGCGACCAATGCCTGGCGGTTGTATGAGTTCGCAAGCGGCCGCAGCATCGACGACGATGCGCGCATCGCCGATCTGAGGAGTACGCCGCCGGTGCCGACCACATCGATTTTCAGCCGCACCGATGGCGTCGTGGCATGGCAGTGCAGCCTTGAGGATGAGACCGAGCGCTCCGAGAATATCGAAATCCATGCCAGCCACATCGGGATGGGCATGAACCCGACCGCGTTGTACGCCATCGCCGACCGACTGGCGCAACCTGAAGGCGAGTGGCAGCGCTTCGACCGCGAAGGTTTGGCCGGCCTGAAGAAGCTGCTGTACCGCGACCCGCAGCGCAATCCGCGCTTCGGTATTTTTTAGTATCTGCAGCTGTCATGTCGTTTCGCTGAACCAGTCACGTTCGACAGAGGATGCTCACCTCCATGAAAGCGCCCGCCGGCACGGGAGTGGCGATTGTTGCTCCCGGCGGCTATGCGCCGGACGAAGCGGCGCTCGGACGGGCGATCGAACGATTGCAGGCGCAGGGTTGCCTCGTCCATAACTACTATGATCCGTGGCAAAAGCACGAACGTTTCGGCGCTACCGATGAGGGCCGGCTGCGGCAAATTCATGCCGCAGCCGCCGACCCCGAAGTGCAAATCGTGCTTGCGCTGCGCGGCGGGTATGGCATGTCGCGCATCTTGCCGGCACTGGATTTCAGGATGCTGGCAGCAAGCGGGAAGCTCTTTGTCGGGCATAGCGACTTTACGGCGTTGCAGATGGGGCTGCTGGCGCAACAAGGCGCAGTCAGTTTCGCCGGGCCGATGGTCTGTGACGATTTCACGCGCGAGGAAGCAAGTGTCTATACGTTGCAGCAGTTCTGGCAATGCATGAGTCAGCCGGCGCACCAGATTGTTTTCCACGTTGACG
>DATEZO010000081.1:0-12807 GCA_035255485.1 Burkholderiaceae bacterium | reverse complement strand
CGCATGCCCACCATCGTCGGCATCCGCCGCCGCGGCTACACGCCGGAATCGATCCAGCTGTTCTGCGAGCGCATCGGCGTAGCCAAGTCCGACAGCTGGATCGACATGAGCACGCTGGAAGGCGCGCTGCGCGACGACCTCGACGCCAAGGCCCCGCGCGCCGTCGCCGTGTTGAGGCCGCTGAAGCTCATCATCGACAACTTCCCCGACAACCTGGTCGACGAATGCAAGGCCCCGGTCCACCCGCACCACCCGGAACGCGGCCACCGCACTTTCCCGCTCACCAAAGAAGTGTGGATCGAGGAAGAAGACTTCATGGAAGTGCCGACCAAAGGCTACTTCCGCTTCTTCCCCGGCAACAAGGTGCGCCTGAAGTACGGCTACGTGGTCGAATGCACCGGCTGCGACAAGGATGACAACGGCAAGGTCATCGCCGTGCACTGCAACTATTTCGCGGACAGCAAGAGTGGCACCGAAGGCAGCGCCAACTACAAGGTCAAGGGCACCATCCCCTGGGTCAGCGTACAGCACGCGCTGGAAGCGGAAGTGCGCCTGTACGACCGCCTGTTCACCGACCCGAACCCGGATGCGGGCGGCAAGGATTTTAAACAGTCATTGAATCCGAATGCGAAGGAAGTGATTACCGCTTACCTGGAACAGGGGATGCGGCATGCGCTGCCGGATGAGAAGTTCCAGTTTGAGCGGCATGGGTATTTTGTGGCGGATCGCGTGGATCACTCGGCGACGAAGCCGGTGTTTAATCGGGTGGTGACATTGAAGGATAGTTGGGGGAAGTAACTACCTAATCGACTTCTTGTTGCTAGTTCGAGTTCAGACTAGAAACCACTGCATTGCCGGAATGGGCGTCTTCTTGGTGCCCATTTTCTTTTCTGTTCACGTTCCCAACTAGAAGCGTCGCATGGATTCGTGCGTACAACAGGAAGGCGGCACTGGTGGACTGGCTGCCTTAATCGGTGTTGAAGATCTCTGGCTCCCCATCTTATTTGGCGGCCTCACTTCTTAGCAGTGAACCCGGGGGGAGGTCTTGCAATCATAGCGTTGGACGGCAAGAACTGGACCACGTTCATTGGCAAGTGAACAAGTAAGCAATAAGGTCGATTATTCCTTAAGTCGAGCCTGACTCTGAAGTCTCATCAAATGCGAAACGTGCAAAATATTGGAGAGCCCTCTGAGTAGAGACGCCTACGGCAGATGTTGTATTTTATAAATCAAATATCCTAATCGGCCGGAAGCGCATTGACACACGCGGCATCACTGCATCAGTATTACTACGCAGTACTTTCTATTAATCACCTCAGTAACCGTGTCCCAAAAGAAAAACAGCCGCCTGTGGTCTCGGCTGCGCGTGCTGTGCTGCGCCGGCCTTGATTTAATGAGCATCACTCCGGATGCATTTGCTATTGTCCACGAACTCATACCCAACGCAGCATCGGCTCTCTTTCTGACATCGCATGACGGCGTGCCACAAGGTTTTTATCACGAGGATTCGCCGGATGAAGCCCAAAATCTGTTCTTGAATGAACCGCAGCTATTTATTGGACCTGACGAATATAATGTGCTCCGGCTGGTTGGTACGCCGGGAGCGGTCAAGATCGGCCAGTTGCTCCAGCCGCCACAGGAGTTCTTCAAGAGCAATACTTATCAATTGCTGGTACGCGCCTCCGGACATCACCATACGCTGGATGCCCGGCTGGAAGTTGACGGCCGCAGAGCTGGTCTGATAACGCTATATCGTGAAGCCGGCATCAGGTTTAGCCTGCAGGATGCCGACGATCTGGCGCGTGTCGCCATCCATTTCGAGCATGCACTGAGAATCGGCACGGCATCGCCGCACCAGCCCGCCGATATTGTTGAGCACGAAGCGATCATCGTGGCCCATACCGACGGCAAGCCGCTGTTCATCAGCCAGGCCGCCAACGCGTTGCTTGCCGCAATACCGCTAGTGGGGCCGCAATGGCCTGATCGGCGCAAGCTACCACTTTTCTGCGAGCGTCTTATCGAGATCCTGCAAGACGGCGAGCGGCATCCATGGACAATGCCGAGTCATACCATTCCATTGCCCGGCGGTGCGCTGCACGTCAGCGCGCAATGGCTGTGCGCTGCGGGCGCCGAGTCACCAGTCGGGGCGGTAGCTGCAAGCGAGAGCGGGCTAGTCGGAATCAGCTTAAAGCAAAGCACACCGACACCTTTACGCGTATGGCGCAACCTGAACAAGGCGGCCCTCTCGCCGCAGCAGATGGAGGTGGCGTTCTGGATGGCACTTGGCGGCGGACGGGATGCTGCGCGCGCCCGCATGCCGATCAGCGAAGCGGTGCTACGCGACTGCGTGAAGTCGGTTTACGAGACCTTAGGCTGCGCTTCGCAAGAGGAAATGATTAACGTGTTGCTGGCGGCGCCGCAAACCAGCGTATCCATCCAATAGCGACTCAGCCGCCGGCAAGCATACGTCGATTACGCGCGCCACTTGCCGCCCTGCGCAATGCAACTCGATTTTGCGTCGGCCAGATCCTGCGCATTCCGCTTGTAGTAATAGCTGGCCAGCGGCTGCCCGAACATTCCTTCACATACGGCTAGCGGATTCGCAGGGCAGGCGCCAAGGTAGCTTACCTTCGGCGGAGCGCCCAAGCCGGCTCCGATCTTCGCGATGCCCTTGCATTGTTCGAGAAACTGCTTCTGGTCGATGCCGCCATTCTGTAAACAATCCCTAATCTCAGTTGTCTTACCGGCGAACTTGAAGCTGCCCTCCAGCAGGCAAGCCTTGTTGTCTGCATGTGCGTGTGCAACGGCAATGATGATTCCGAATGCCACGGCCGACTTGATTGAATATCGCAAGATCAAAACTCCTTCACGGGAAAATATGAGAACGGATGACAGGTGCTGTTTCAACGGACGCGCGCTACCCCCTCCACCATGGCAGGTTCAGGCAAGCCGCGCATCCTTTTGTGCGGCCGGAGCACCGACGTGACGCTTAGTATCGAAACGCACCGGGAGCACGTTCCGTTGCCGCCGCCTGCACAACGTACGCAAACGCGACGCAGGCAAGAGGCGCATTGCCGGAAATGCCATTGCGCCTGATGCACGGCTTCGGCGAATGCGGCCTTCCTTGCGGAAGGCCATCCGCTACCGGCGCGAGCCACCTTGCCGCAGAATACGCCGGCAGCCCGAGACAGCCACTCGAATATCTGGCCGCTGCGATATGGCTTGAATCTGGTGCACCACGCGTCGCCACAGCATTCGCAAAAAAATTCGAACTGAAATCCTGCACTTATGCCAGTCGACTGGCTTAGGTCACGGTAGTTAACGGAAAACTTTAGCTCGTACATATAATTTTTCTGGAAGTGATATCCGCAACTTATCGTCCGATGCTGCCGTCAAATTTTGGCATCACGTTCATTTGTGTCCATTTCACCGTCACTCTTTCGGTGCTGGAAATGTTATCGACATGTTGCGAAGCCGGCACATTCATCTGCGCATCCAAAGGGATGTAAGTTCCATACATAAGCGGCTTGTGATCTGACCAGTCTGTTGCTTCAGGACGATAAAAGCCGTAGTTCTCCAGCTTGACGTCAACTGGCCGCTTGTAAGGCGGCGAATTGCCGTCGTACTTCGTTACTGTCACCAACGGAAACTGCGGGAACATTGGGGTCAGCTCGAGGCGCTTATCCACAGCGTTGATACGCGCAACCATGGAAAATGCCTTTCCCGTGTACGGCGCTTCGAAGTCCAGGCTGCCGCTACCTGACCATGTCTCAAACGGGCCATCGAAAGAGCGGGTGCCGCTCGCGCTCCATTTCGACGTGGTATCCGATGCAGGAATCACGTTCCACGTATTATTGAAAAGCGATCCGTTTACTGCCGTCCTCATTGCGTAGGGATCACCGCGCAGATGAAGATCCACAACGATCTGTTGTGTCAGCGTGCCGGTTCCACCTTCGTCAGGCAAATCCTCATACAGATAGGTTAGCTGGCCACGCCATGACGCCAGCGTACGCGAGTTGCTCTTGCGTCCGCGCGTAGTCACGACTACATTTCCATAGGATCCCGGGGAATCGTTTGCGCCGGTCGGAAGCGCCACCTGAATCGCGGCGCCATCCGCCGACCAACTGGCCGGCACGTCGACGCCGTCAATCGACACCTTCCCCGGTTCTGTACCAAATTCGCCATGAAGAATCAGCCAGTTGTTTACGGTGACCTGGAGTTCGGTGATGACTGGATTGGTCAGGTCAAAACCGCCGCCAAAGCGCTTGACTGCGACGGGCTCGTCTCCCTTTTCTATGGCAGGGGTAAATAGATAGCCTTCTCTTTCAAGATAGTCCCATACGTCATCAAAGTCGAATGCCCGGTTTGGCGGGCTCTTAGGATCGACAGCATTGGCTCCGGTAAGACGGTCGAATAATCGTTTTACCATTTCATAGCCGTTGGGATTCGACGAGCCGTTCCATCCGATAATGGTCCCCGCGTGTTTAGCGGTAAGCGCGTCGCGGAACTTGCTTGCCGCAGACTCACCTCCGTGGCAAGCCATCAGGATGACGAGGGAGTTATCTGAAAAATTCCAGTACTTTCGGACAAACTTCGGTGTGATGGCATAGTTCGGAAAACGGCCGAAACCAACTGCTTGCTTCAAAGTGCGATCGCGCGTGTAGATCAACGTTCCGTCAGCAAGTTCGTCGGCATATTTGATTTCATTCTCCCAGGTCGACTGCGTTGAAGTAATCATCGCGTATTGCTTTTGGTCGTCAGGACCTAACACTCCAGAGTGCGTGTTCAGGTACAGCAATCCAACTGTTCCGATTGATTTCAATGCCTCTACCGAAAAATCGATCGACATTGAAGCATTCCACCCCTGCTTTTGCAGCGCTTGAGCTCCCTTTTCGAGTACATCTCCCCCGCCAAAATTTTTGAATTCATCGGCATCGATCATGAACAACTTCGCCTGCGCGCTGGCCGGCAGCTCGCGCACGGAAGCGCTGCTCGTCAGCGCAATAGGAGCCGGCGACGCTCTTAACGATGCCTCCTGCACGAATGGCTGCCCCGCGGTCAAAGGAACCTTCCAATTGTCGAGGTACAGGAAGTAGCGGCCGTCTTTAAACTTTGCCCACAATTGATTCTCGCCGACGCCGGCATCGACGAATTCGGGCTGAGTCAGCACATAAGCCTTCAACTCCTCCCATGGATTGGGAATATTGGCAGCGACCAGTTCTTCATATTTATCGTCAATACGCTGGGTCGCCACACTTCGTTGGTCAGCGTTGAATTGGCTGGCCATGAGCTGATCGCCGCTATTTCCTGCTGTACTACTATCACCACCACCGCACGCAGCGAGCGTTAGCAGTAGTACCAGTGAAACAAGCGCGTTGACCATCCAGCAATAGGTTCGGTGGCATTTGAATTTGCAGCTTGCGTGAAGCTGCGACGTATCGCAGCGATCTTCGGCTACACGATAAGAAAAATATCGGAACAGCATGGTTTGTCGGTCCTAGTAGCAAAGGCGCAGCCTGATTTCAACGCGACAAAGGCGTTCCGGCAGGCGCAAATGAATTGTGATGAATGATAGAGCGTGGCCCTCAATGCGCCCCCCGGGAGGGAGGAATTGCCACATGCAATGTCAGCCGGGATCACTTTGCCGCGACGGACCTATACGTACCTGTGACTGGGACGTCGCCCTCCGGACCACAGTTGCTTGCGGTGCCGCTCACCGTCCCGTCGCGCAGCCTCAGGTTCAGGCGGGTGCATACTGCGCTCACGCTGTTCGACTTCCTGGCTACTGCATCCTTTTGCGCATACATTTTGTTTTGCAGCGCTTGCACCCGCTGCTCGTATTTCCCGCTGCAAGAGGCCTGCTTTTCTTCCGGCAGGCTGGAACACTCAGCACTGATTTTGTCCAGTAGCGCATTGAACTCATCCGACAACGCGTCCAGTTCCGGCGTGTCGTTCTGGATCGCATAGGCCGCATTGTCTTCCGCCTCGCTACGCTGAACGATGGCCATCATGCCCACTTTGTTGGCTTCCAGCTCCACTCGCCGCTTGCCGATCGAACGACCGTGCCGAAACCACTCGGACTCACCGTCCTGAACCGCGCCGGTCTTGCCAACGGAGGTTTCCCAGCGCGTCGTCATTCCGTTCGCCAGCTTGAGGTTCCACACATAGCTTCCATCCAGGCCGGAACGGGGCCGCCCCTGCAATTCAAGCGGATGCGCACCAGCCTCGGACAGCGCCGCAATGGCGAGCAACGCAACAAATAGTCGTGTACTCATCATCCGCCTAGAATTTGACCAGTTCCACGCGGCGGTTCATGGCCCTGCCATCCTCGCTGCGGTTATCCGCCACCGGTACGGTATCGCCCTTGCCGTCCACCTTCAGGCGCCTGAGGTCGATGCCTTTGGCCGACAGATTCCTCACCACGCTCTCGGCTCGCTTTTTGGACAGCTCGAGATTAGATTTCTTGTCGCCGACGTTATCGGTATGCCCTTCGACGGACAGCCGGAGGCCTTTATCGCGATTCAGCAATGCGACGACTTCGGTCAGCAACGGCTCAGATTCGGGCCTGAGCGTAGCCTTGCCGGTGTCGAACAAAATGCCGTGCAGCGCGACGAAACCGTTCTTCTTGATCGCGTCAGCCATCTCGCCGGCGGAGGCTTCCACCTTCTGCGCCATTTCACCGACGTCGACGATGTCGAGCGCGTAGCCGTAGTTCTGGCTGTAGATATCGAGTTGTACCCAGCGCTCGCCACTACCGCGCGGCACCACGAATACGGCGCCCTGCTGCGGATCCTTGCGCACCATCCTGCCACCGACTTTTTTGAATGCGTTGTCGTAGTTATTGATGATTTCCACCAGGCTCGGTACGCGTGCGCCGTCGTTGATCACATAGTGAATTTCCCAGAACTTGCCGGCGCGCGTGTCGCCCTTGCCATTGGACCAGGCGTCGAAGCCCTTGGTGGCAAAGACGAATTCGTTATAGTCGTTATGCGTGGCCGCATCGATATGGTACCCAGGGAAGCGCGGCACTTCTGGGTGGTCGGACGTACCCTCGGCGTCGTTGGGGTCCTTTGCGGCATGTGCACTTGCGGCAAACAAGACAAGCGCGAGCGCAACAAAAGGTTTGATCAGAAATTTCAGCATGAGATTCCTTATTCGTTAATACTAAGCGCCACCCTTTCTCGGGTGGTGTTCCATGTTCACTTGAACGTGATACTTGACGGACTATTCAACGACGTTGCTCCTGAATCCTTGCAAGACATTAGCGATCCGTCATTTGCTACCGTACATTGCGACACAGTGTGCGCGTTGTAGTTGACGACATATGCATACGATCCATTGATCGCAATACCTTCAGGGCCATCCAGGCCATCAAGCATGGTGGGGCCGGCTGCACAGGCAGAAAGCGCGCCGTCACTGCCGATCGCACACTGATATACCTTGGAGTCTGAGTTGCTGACGACATAAAGCGTCGAGCCTCCGACCGTCATGCCAAATGGTGTGCCAAACGGCGTTACACCCGTATCGTTGCAGGATGAAATGGTCCCGTCACTTGCGATGTCGCACCGGTAGACATTGCCGCCGTTGAGTGCGGCATAAAGGTACGTATCCTTGATGGCGATTGCATAGACCGCGCCTGGCAATGTCACCCCCGAGTCCTTGCAGCCTGACACGCTACCGTCAGCATTGATCGTGCACTTGAGCACTTTCTTGTTGTCACCGTCTGCGATGTACAGCCGAGATCCAATCACAATCAGACTGCGCGGCCCACTCATTGCCGGCAGACCGGCATTGGCGCAGGAAGAGAATGTCCCGTCGGCGCCAATCGTGCACTTCGTTAGCGCACCTGCCCAGTTGCTCGTGATGTAGGCAGTCGAACCGCTGATTGCGAGGCTGGTCGGTTGTGCTGGCAACGACGATGCAACAGACTGGCATGCCGACAGCGCTCCGTCGCTACCGATCGCACAGCGCCTGACCGTTTGATTGCTGTAGTTCAGGATGTAGGCACTGTTCGGCGCCGCAGCTTTCGCTTCATACGTGATGCCGACACTGCTCGCCCGCGATGCCCCCGCGCTGTCGACGTAATGGAAATTCAAGGTCAGCGTGCTGCTAGCCCTCGCTGCTGTCGGCGCATAGGTCAGGTTGAGCTGACACGTGCTGCCAGTGGTGACGCTGGCACACGAGAAGGATGTGCTACCGCTGCTCCAGCCTGCGGGAAGCGATGTCAGATCGCTCGTAACGCTCAGGTTGATCGCGGGTTTTCCATCACTGCTGGTGAACGTGACCTGCACCGTCTGGTTGGTGCCGGACGTCACAGTGATGGCACCAGCGGGGCTAACTGCGGGAGCGACGCTATTGGCGACGACCGAAGTGCCTGATCCGCCATCCGCTGGTGCACCGCTGCCTCCATTGTCCGGGTCATTGTTGGCCGTACCGGCACTAACAGGATCACTCCCGCCGCAGGCATTTAATAAAATACCAAGGGCCGCAGCACACAGCGTTGCCCTCTTCGACGATCGAAATTGCACTTTACCTCTCCCTATTTTTAGGTGATTAGCGGATGACGCCGCAGGCCAAGCGCGCACCGCCTCCGCCCAAAGATGCTGGGTGATCCGCGTGGTTGTCGCCGCCGACGTGAATCATCAAGGATCGATGCTCCAAATCGGCGAGTTTCAACTTCGGCGCCAGTACCGGGTAGCTGGCACTGCCCGTTTGATCAACGTACAGGCCCGGCAGGTCACCGAGATGTCCATCACTCCACGGCAAGCCATGACGATTGCTTCCAGCAGGGTCGTAATGGCTGCCGGCTGCCAGTGCGGGCACCTTCTTTCCGTCTTTTTCGACAGGCGCGCAACTGGCGTTCTCATGCACATGGAATCCATGCATTCCCGGCGGTAGCCCGACGAGCGAGGGCGCGAATTCCACGCCATACGGCGTTTCACTGATAACGACATGACCGATCGATTTACCGATTCCGTTTTCATCGACAATGTTCATCTGGACCATAACTTCGGCTCGTGCCGCCGCGCACAAAATCAATGTGGATGCCACCCAAAGTGGTTTGAATCGCGCCTGCATGGATACTCCTAGTTGATGTATCGGGGTCTTGGTTAACGGGTTGCGGCAATGACGGAACGCCCGGTACGCGATGAAAATGAGCTCGCCAATGCCGCCGTAAATTGCACATGATCGTAATGGCGCGCCTGCGCACGATCTACCCCCCTGGGTGGGGGGATTTCACGAGATCCGGGCGCGGTAGACTTGCACGCCGCATGCAAGCGCTGAAACTTCGTCCCCGATGGGATAGTGGTGATAGACGAGGTGTGACTTTCCACGCATTCTTGTGCTGGCTCGTATCCGTCATGGCGATTGACGTCCTGGCCCAGGCCTTCATGCAGGAAACAGGTTGGGAAGAATTTTTACTGGTGATTAGGTCTCTCCATGTCTGGAAGGAAAAATAGTCAGCTTTGGTCGCGGCTGCGCGTACTGTGCTGCTCGGGCCTCGATGTCATGAGCATCGCTCCCGATGCGTTTGCGATCGTTCACGAATTGGTACCGAACGCGGCATCGGCCCTGTTTCTGACTTCGCATGAAGGCGTGCAGGAAGCGACCTTCCATGAAGATTGTCCGGCATCGGTACAGGAACTTTGTATCAGCGAAACCGGGATATTTGACGGGCCGGGGGAAATTGGGCCATTGCAGATGATCGCCCCGCCGGACGCTCCAAAGATCGGACAGTTGCTGGCGCCGCCCAGAGAATATTTCTCGAGTAATACTTATCAATTGCTGGTGCGTGGCTGCGGCCATCATTACACGCTGGACGCCCGTCTTGAAGTCGATGGCCGGCGGCATGGCCTGATTGCGTTGTTCCGGGAACCTGGCCTGGCTTTCGACTCGAGAGACGTCGAAAGCATCAGCCGTATTGCGCTGCATTTCGAGCATGCTATCCAGGCATGCTTGTCGCCGCGAATCGAGCTGCATGGCGTA
Organism: Burkholderiaceae bacterium; assembly: GCA_035255485.1. GTDB lineage: Bacteria > Pseudomonadota > Gammaproteobacteria > Burkholderiales > Burkholderiaceae_D > DATEZO01. Next base: position 2,820 of record DATEZO010000081.1, on the reverse strand, counting down.
GTCGAACAGGAAGCGCTAATCGTCTCCAATGCCGATGGTGAGCTACTGTACCTCAGTCCCAGGGCCAGCGCGCTATTGGACGAGGTGCCTCTGGCAGGTCCGCAGTGGCGCAACCGGCGCGCGCTGCCGCCTGGCTGCAAGCGCCTCATCGACATACTGCGCGACGGTGAGCAGTATCCCTGGAAAATGCCAAGCTGCTCTATCCCGCTGCCAGGCGCAAGACTGAATGTCAGCGCACATTGGCTTGCGGTCGCGGGAACATCGCCAGTGCAAGCCGGCCAAGCTGCAGCCGACCGCGGCCTGGTTGGAATTACGCTCAAGCGCATGATGCCGACATCGTTGCGCGTTTGGCGTAATCTGAACACGGTTCCGTTGTCGCCACAGCAGCTGGAAGTCGCATTTTGGATGGCATCGGGCGGCGGCCGAGATGCGGTAAGAAAAAACATGTCCATCAGCGACGCCGTGTTGCGCGACTGCGTGAAGGTCATCTACGAAAAACTGGAATGCTCCTCTCAGGCGGAATTGATGGCCGTATTGCACACGGCGCGGTAGTGTCTGAAATCCTGTGCACTGAGGTCAAAAAATATACAAAACATGGAGCCAGGCTCTGAGGTCTACCCTCAAAAATTCCTGGATAAAGCGACTGCGCAAATGCCATAGTTCTGCTATAAATTCATAAAAGGGGAAGATAACCTGCCCTTGCGTGCCAGTTGTCGTGCCAAATTGATGAGGAACAGAACAGCACGTGCCCGGCGGGCATTGTATTGGCACTGCGGCTCCATTTGATGCATACGGAATATTCGTCGATCAGGCGCAGCAGAAAGCTGGCTAGGCAGGTAATGAGCAACAGCACGCTGAGCCATTCTCCGTACTCGCTGCAATTGACTGAGAAGTCTAGTCCAACGTATTCGTTTTTGAAATCGCGGAACTCCTCTTCGATTTTCAATCACCCGGCATATTCACTCACCACGGCATTTGCACTCAGGTTTTTCAGCTCAGGCGATACTGCCAGCAGCAAGCGTAGGGTGTGTTCCAAATGCGCATATATGGGTTCAGACTCGACTAAACCTAATTTATGGGGGCGGGCTCGATTTAACTTCATCGCGAGTCCGGCCCCATAAGTTTGCGACAGCCGGCAAGTGCCGTCGCAAATCGGCAAAATAAAAAAGCCCGTCAGTGACGGGCTTTCATTTTTTGCGTTGGCCTAGGTCGAGACCCCTGTATATGTATGGGTCAGACTCGATTAATCCGCATCTGTCCTTTTCTTTCGCCCCTTGGGCAACGGCATCGCCGTACGCTCAGTCAGGCGACAAATATATGGAGGCAGACTCGATTAACCTACGTGCGCGTGCATATACGCGTGCTGCATATATGGGCATTTTTGATGCAGCGGAGTTTTCATAATCGGTGGCAAACTCAATTAAGCATTAACTGAAATCGAGCGTGCCACTATATCTATTCGCACTTCTAAGGTCTATCACGGGAAATGATCGAAGGCCAGTTCTCGCAATTCATCGTCAGTACGAGATGATTTGGTAGCCACGGCCCAAAGATCGAAAAACGGAGCAACACGCCGAGCTGTGGCGACTCCTGCAAAGCCAGCAGTTTGGAGAGTGCCAGACATAACTTTTTCAGTAAACCCGCAACGATGAGCCATATACAGGTTGCCTGCTGCCATTTGTGGTCGATGTCCGTATAGGATGTCAACAGGTGCAATCGGGCCTGCTGGGGAGATGTAAGCTGGTTCGGTCAGTTTATCTTCAGCTATCAACGCACAGACTGACTGCAGATCAGGGCAAGTAATTACCAGAAAGCCGTCCTGTTTCAATACCCGCAGAAACTCCGACAGAGCTAGTGGCACCTCATGGGGATAGAGGTGTTCAATATTATGGCTTGAAAAAATGGCATCTATCGAGGCATCGGCAACAGCCGACATGTCCAGCATCGTTCCCACGATATCCGGTTTTACAGCCTCATTAATGTCCAGACGGAGTTCTTTCCAATCCGGGGTGTTGAAACTCTTGGTGGTCTGATCTTTATGACTCTCGCCACAGCCAACATGCAAGAATGTACGCATCTATGTTATTTCCGAATTCCGAAGATCTAAGTTCTTCAAGTCGTTCCGTGTTGACGAGATTTCCCTCGAAGAGTCTAACAGACCCCTTTCATTATGGTCGGTAATCCTCCGGAAAACCTGATCGACCAATACAGCGCCCCGCTCCATCCCCCAGAACGCGGCCATCGCAGCTTTCCGATCACCAAACAAGCGTAGGGTGCGCTTTTCCTCCCTGTCAACATGCCGATTTCCAATTTTCCAGATCGAGTAGTCGTTTATTAGAGACGTGCTGATTGTATTTTCCTGCTTGTCGTTTTAGCTGAGATTTCTTGGGTCCGCGTTGACTACGTTTGACATGCACCATAGGCACAAGCTTGGCGACAGAGCCAAGCAAGCCTATATTTGGAGTCAGACTCGATTAACCCGCCGCAGTCCGTTTCGGTCGCCCCTTCGCCAAAGGCATTGCCCGACGCTCAGCCAGGCGAGCTATCTTTTCCTGAAAACGCCCGCAACCCAACACCCAGCCCTTGTTTGTGGAGTTGCGGATCACATCAAGCAATTGCGTATCCATTGGCGCCTTGACGAGTTCACGATACGCAGCCCGGCGCTCGCACTCGTCTTCGGCCTGGCTCCTAAATAACGCGTGCGGGCTATGTAACGGGTCGGCCCCGCCTTCCGCATTGGCACGATAGCTAGACCAGGGATAGTCTCGTGGATGCGCAACCATTCCTGCTCGTACCGGGTTGAGCTCGATATAACGCATA
>DATEZO010000080.1:0-18550 GCA_035255485.1 Burkholderiaceae bacterium | reverse complement strand
AAGATTGGCATTGCTCGGATAGTAGTAGAGCTGGTACATCGTTCTCCCTAATTTCAAAATTCATACTACGGCCATCGATAGAAGCTCCTTCTCTGTACGCACTACCCTTTGGGCGCGACAACAGTCGATGGAATATAACGTAGAGCTAACCGGCGCTGCGCGGCTTTATCGCGCAGCGTCCAGCGACCGAAGGGATCGAGGTTGAGCGCCATGTTATGCCAGACGCGATTGCTGATAGGGCTTGAAGCCGAGGGGCTTTGATAACGTGTTGCGAACAGGACAGCGCTCTAAAGCCGACAACAACACCTGTCTTTGCTCTTTCGAAAATGCCTCTGGAAAATCTACACAGTACTCGAAGGTAGGATTTTCCGGAGCGTTTCGATTAAGAAATACAGAAACTGAAACATTGGAAAAAGGGATGAAGTGCTTTTCAGCAGACATGCGCAAAGTCATATTCATGCAGCTAGCAACGGCTGCCTCAAGAAGCTCATGCGGGCGAAAACCCCGATTACCACCGCCTTTGTCAGGCGTTGTGTCGGATGCAGAGACGTGCTCACCGTTCGTAAATTGAGTAAGAAATTTGGCGTCTTTACTATCAGCGCGAATCATGATCGTACCTTTGGTTTAATAGAGGCATAACGTGTTTGATAACCAGCGGCGCAGCTGTCTGTGTTCATCTGCATGTTAGCCATTCCGCCGGTATTAGCTGCTGCCCGCAGCAATCGTGAAAATACGCTTCAACAGATATCCCAAGGGAATAAGCTCTGAGTGACATGAGCAAAATTGCGAATGGCTCTTGTTCATATTCCCTAATAGCCGATAAGGTACGACGACCACAACGCTTCTCAAGGGAGAATAATCCTCGTATGTAAGGATTACGTGAGGCACGAGCCTCCTCTACAGAGAGGTCAAGAAGCTCACCACAGGCCCGCCCTAATTCAATAGTTTGACCATTCAACAACTCGTTATAAACGCGATGGCCAGAAATTGAATAAAGAAATCCAGGTGCTTCGGTTGTAACAATTTCCTGCCCATCAAATTGGATCCATCCACGCCCGCCTGAATCATAAGCAGTCACGTGAATAACCGTCCGCCCCTTTAGTTCTGGAGCTAAGCGCTCTTCAAATGCTTTTTTAATTTTGCTCCACTGGCGGCCCATGTTTTTCCTAGACTTGATGGCTAACGCCGAGGTAACCGGCTCGAAGAGTCGGTGTTCACCGACGTGTTAAGTGACGCTCCCAGATTACTGACACATTTCCGTTCATGTGGATTCACCTGACCTTTCTTTATCAATTCTGTGGCGGGGCCATATCCCCACGCGGCCATTCCGAATAAATATAGCACCAGAACTATAGGTGCAGATGCGATCGCCACAGCACGCCATCCGGTCCTTACCTTTGTGCGACGAAATACTTTCTCGCCGAGCGGAGGATAACGGCGCGTCTGTATAGTCTTCAGCGAAGACCTAATGGTCATTGCGCAAACCGTTAGCGCCAACAGGATAGGAAAACCGACAAAAAGCCCGTAGAACAAAACGACCTCGCCCGGAATACCAAACAGCGTTCGGCAATGCGCATTGTCCGCAAATTGGCGAAATAAAGGGATGAACCACCATTGAAAGGCTGCGGCAGTTCCCAATGCTAGAGGCAATACTACAGCTAGCCTATGCAAGCGCTCCTTGGCTGAATACTCTGGTGCAAATTCAGGTTCCATGTGTACTTAACGTGGAGGTCAGGGGCGCTGCGCGGTTTTATCGCGCAGCGTCCCCTGGACCGCAGGGTTATGCTTCTTAGGTGATGGCGCGTCTACTGCGGTGAACGCTTTTTGCAGCGAAAGAACAGCCCCAGTATTGTCGTCGCGCACTTGTGCTTGAATTGTGTAGCGCCCTCTCTGCTCGTGTGGCTCGACAACAATCTTGAGGTACTGAACGCTCAGTTCTAGGGCACGCGCACGCGGAACTGGCTTGTTCTGCCAAACCTCCATCGCTGGGGTTTCAGAGTAGACCTTGCCATCTGGCTGAATGACACGGAACCGCATGGAAACATTACACATGCCCTTGGCAGTGGGCTTGCACCCACTGAAAACGATGAAGGCACTAATGGGTTGATTGATGGCGACGCTCTCGACGGTGTTCAGGTCTACCGTCTCAGAGGGAGTGGCCCATTTCTTGAACAGTGCCTGTTCATCAGCAGTGAAGATTAACTGAGCGCCAAAATCACCGGCTGCTTTTCTATCCTCCGCATCGGGCAGGGGAACACCTTGCTTGTCAATCCAGCCGGCATTCGCATAACCGAAAAATAGTGCCAGTACGGCCAGGGCAATCAGTTTCATATCCAATTCACCGTGCGCGAGAGAAGAGAGGCATAACGTTTGACATGAGGGGCGTGTGGAAGCGGGCGAAGCGCGCTGGAACACGTTCCCTCGATGGAAGGGTTAGGGGACACGGCCGAACCTGCGAAACAAGACGAGCAGCCAGAGGACCGTGGCAACGCCGAAGGCCGCTAGGCCGATGAACAGCGAGCCCTCCGACAGCCTGGCAGGTTGGACCGCGTTGGCTTGAACGACCAGCCAATGGACAAAGCATAGGAAGGCCGCCAACGCGAGCGCGAATGGCACGCTCAAAGATGATAGTGACTCGAGGGTGGCCGCGCTACGTTGTGGCGCCAGCCAGTACTGCTTGTTTGGAAGATTGACCAACTGAAGGGGAAGGACCCGGACCAGCTGCCCTGAAAAGCCAATGAGCGCTGGAACCGCGACGACCACCGCCAGCATGAACGCCATATACGTGCCCTTGCGCATGAAGCCATTCGCGGTGCCACCGGGGACGAAGTGCGAGGCCACCACAGGTGGCAGATCACCGCTGGTGAGCCAGACGAAGCCAGCGGCTACCACGAGAACGAGGACCAGTACTCTTTGCATGGATGTCCCTTGCTCCCCTAACGAACAAGCTAAGCCGACCGCAGTATGCGGGTCGGCTTGAGCGATTGGTTAGGCTTAATTTTCAACAGAATCAATGAGTTGTTTGAGACGGTTACGAATGGTTGATTTCGTGATGGAGATCATATTAATAAGCTCCTCAATTTCTTCTTTCTTCAGGCGCATTTCGGGAAGGTATTCAATTGCGGATGGATAATCGTTAATCTTTACAGGCTTAATTTGCCGAAGCTTGATGTCTGAATGTGCATAAACTTCATTGCGAAGATTCAATATTTTTTTGTGCAATAAATTTTGTTCTTGAGAGTACTTAATGAGTCTTTTGGGGAACTCGGGCCAACCTCGACTTTTGACAAATGCTCTTGAGTAAGCGACTACAAGCGCTGTGGTGTATGCCGATTGTTGCATATAGGTTTTCCATCGGCGACGGGTTTCCCATGGCACGAAATGCCAACTATTTTTGAGCAGATGCCCTGCGTAGAACGATGCTTGAGCAAGATCTTCTTCTGCAACATACAGCAGTTCGTACAACGAGTGATCCTGCTTTTTCGCTTCTTGGGCAGTTCGCATTTATTAATGCCTAACGATTAAGCTAAGGAGCAGGAAAAAGCGCAGCTTTTGACTGTCCAGCGAACGAAGTGAGCGGCCTTGAGCGCATTGTTATGTTTCCGGTGATTCAGCATAGGCAAAAACTGTATGTTTATTGAAAAATTGCATACCCCAAATACTTGTGCCATCTTCGCAAAATTGGACCTTATAGACAAAGGTTCCTTTGTTTAGGGAATGGGCCTCAAGGCAGTTCATTAGCTCCTTCATCGATCTGGCAAAGTCCGGCTTCATGCCTTGCGTCGGGAAGACGGTTATTTTTGGATTGCGCCCCAAGGCGCCTTCCTTCTGGAGCCAGTACAGGCCCCTGACTATTCTGGATATTACTTTGCTATATTTTTGGCCGTCGAACGTCACCGCTATGGCTGGTTCGAGAGCCGAGCCGCGAAGGGGAGCATAAACACTTTGTTTTGTGCTGAAAATTTGGTTCGCTATTTTTTGATTATTCCCAACCGTACGCGCAATCCAGTCAATAACGATGTCTGGATTTTCATGGTACTCACCCGTCGAAATACCCATGAGAACTTTAAACTCTTCGTCTTCCACTGAAGAGCCATTGTTGCATTCTGAGCAGGCCGGCACGGTGTTAAAGTTTATATTGTTATCGCGTGGTTTCGGATAAATTCCTTGGGGAGGAATGTGGTCCTTCGTAGTTGCAGCGTTTTTACCGCACAGAGCGCATAGTTCAGCCATAGGTCACCGCGGAAGAAACATAACGTTCGACATGAGCGGCAGTTGGCGGCTTGCCGACAACTGTCCGCTCGATGGAGGGGTTAGCCCACACTGTCACTCCACTCTAAAGGAGTAGTACAGGGGGAAATCCATGCGGCACTTCTGCCCCCCGCAAACGGCAGGTTTGAATTTGGTAAGCAGCAAGACACTGGCGGCGAACTTAGTCATCAGAGGACTGGGAGAACCAACCGCCTTGACCGTCGACACCTCTCCCGTTGCCTCCACCGTTGCAACGAGAAACAGTTCTCCTGTGACGAGTAGCTTGGCCTGCCCCTTACGGACGGCGTCATGGATTGCCTTGGTACCCTCCGCCGGAAAGGGTGGTTCGTTCCCTGCAGCGATACCTTCGTACCAGCCATGAACAATTGCTCGCTCCTCTGGTGAAAGTTGCTCGTACGTTCTATTGATTGGCAGAGCGGACCTTCGCACCGCCTCGCCCCGGATTCGCGTCCCAGTTGACGGCTCCTCGAACTTGATGCCGTACTCGGCCGGTGGCGTTTGAGCGATGCAGCCCAGCGATGTAGCCAGCATCATCGCTGCTGCGCTGCGCGCGATTTTCTGATTGAGGTGCACTACGTTGCGCATGTGGGGGCTAACGCCCGATTAACAGGCACGCTTGCGTGTCATTGTTCAATTGCAAGTTAGCTTTCATATTCGATTCCTAAAGGCCTGCCTACATTAACCCGCGTCAGTGATTTGAGGCCATGTTTAACTATGGCGGCCATACACACGACACAAACCGTGAACTGAATATGCTCGTGGCTTTTTCCTTCGGCGTTGATTGCTTTAATTCCTGATTTGTAAACGTTGGAATTTTGTGCCCACCTTATAAGCTCATTTAATCGCGGCTTTTGTCTGGGTGAAGATAAGGATTCGTGCTCGAGTTGATGCGCAAAGTCGTTACGGATCTTCCTAACCAGTTGTAGCGCATGCTCGAGATCAGCATCCAATATGCCAAGACGATGGCACAGTGCAATTTTGGCGGAGAAAGTACCTACTGCTCTATCTGAATCAAATAGAGAGTCGGAACCACCAGGATGGTGATGTAGCACATGCTTTAACAGACGCTCTAGATCAACATCGAGGCGCGCAGCTGCAATTATCACAGCAGCACGTTCACTTTCCCGCATAAGAGATGCAGTAAGCCCGAAAATGTCCGTAAGCAGTTCTTTTTGTTCTTCAAGTGTCAACATACTCTGAAAGCTAACTAGATTTATACAGCATACGATTGTCTCCCGAATTCAGTGCATGCTGTATAAATCAACACTGATAAGCCCATGGAAACCCGCTTGCCGACTTGGTTCCAAATCAATATACTGTGTTTATGTACAGTATTAATAAAAATGCAAAAACCGGCACGCCAATTCTACAGTCTCCGCGTCTGCTTGATCAATTGCGGGAGAGCATCCGGTACAAACATTACAGCCTGCGCACTGAGGAAGCCTACGTGTATTGGGTCCGCTGGTATATCCGTTTTCACGGCCTGCGCCATCCACGGGACATGGGCGCGCCGGAAGTAGAGGCGTTCCTTCGCTACTTAGCCAACCAACGCAAGGTTTCGCCCTCCACGCATAACGTAGCCCTGTCCGCACTGCTCTATCTGTACAGGGAAGTCTTGAATGTCGAAATCCCTTGGCTAGCGGAAATCGGCCGCCCTCGGATGTCACGCCGGTTGCCGGTCGTTCTGACTGTCGATGAAATTCGCACCATCTTCCAGGGGATGAACAGCGAGCATATGCTTCTGGCACGGTTGTTGTATGGCACCGGTATGCGCCTGATGGAAGCGCTGCGTTTGCGTGTGAAGGATATCGAGTTTGCGCACTTGGCGATCATTGTGCGCGAGGGTAAAGGGAGCAAGGACCGTACGGTCATGCTACCGCAGGCACTTATTGCCGCGCTCAAAGCGCAATTGGCTCACGCCAACGCCTTATGGGCGCAGGATCGCGCGCAACAGCGCAACGGTGTGGAAATTCCTTTCGCACTGGAGAAAAAGTATCCCAGAGCCGCCACGTCGTGGCCTTGGCACTGGGTGTTTCCGCAGGACCATCTATCGATCGATCCGCGTTCCGGCATCGAACGGCGGCATCATCTGTACGACCAGACGTTCCAGCGTGCCTTCAAGCGCGCCGTGGCGGCCGCCGGCATCGCGAAACCGGCGACTCCGCACACGCTGCGCCATTCGTTCGCAACGCACCTGCTGCAAGGCGGCTACGATATCCGTACCGTGCAGGAATTACTCGGACACGCCGACGTGCCGACAACCATGATCTATACCCACGTGCTGAAAGTCGGCGGCGGTGGCATCAAGAGTCCGTTCGATGCTCTGGCATAAACGCATGGCATTCGCGCAGTGCCGCATGGCGGAAGGTGTGCGCTTTTCCGCTCGACTTTCTTGATTATTATTGGGAGTATGCGGAAAAATCAGCCTAATACGGAGAAAGAATGCGGGTCTTTAAAAATACTAGTCATCAGTATATTTTCTGCCCAATCCGGCGCGCGCTCATGCCCGAAGCAGCGAAAACGCGCCGAAAAACTCGACATGCGGCTGGTCGCCAGCGAACCGTCCGCTTGATCAAGGCATTCGCGATCAATCCTGATTGATTAGCGCCCCGGCTTCGATCCGCGCCGCGCCGGCGCGCACCAGTTGTTCCGCTGTCCATTGCGCCAACTCGCCTGCCGTCTGCCGCAGATAACGTTCATTCGCCACCGCGAACAGGCGAATCTGCACCAGCAATTCCGGCAACTCGGCCAGCGCGATGCTTTGCCGTTCCAGCAGCAGGAATTTGAGCAGCACCTTGACCGCATTCTGCGCATTGCGCACCGGGTCGGCAGACAGGTAATCGATGCGCGCAAAGGCGGTATCGAGCGCCTTGTCCACTTCGGTGAATGGCGCGCCGTGGCCCGGGATCACGATCTTTGCATCCAGGGCAGCAATCAATTCCAGCGTGGCGCGTGTTTCGGCAAAACCGGATGCGCCTTCCAGCTCGGGGAAGATCACGCCGAAGCCGCTTTCCCACAGCGCGTCGGCAGAAATCAGGATGCGCTCGTCAGGGCAATACAGCATCAACGAATGCGGATCATGTCCCGGCGCGCCGAGTGCCTGCCACACCATGCCGCCCAGCGTCAGCACATCGCCCGGCGCGAACGTATCGTTGAAGGTGAAGCGCGCGCATTGCTGGCCGGTCGCCTTGTAGGTCAGCGCATCCTCGTCCCAGCGGAGTACCTTGTCGGCTTCCGCCGCCGGAATCGTGGTGCGGCAGCGATATGCCTGCTGCAAGGCCGCATTGCCGCCGCAATGGTCGGAATGCAGATGCGTATTGATCAGCCGATCGAGCGGCCGCCCCTGCAGCGCGTGCTCGATCATCGCCAGGGTTTGCGGCGCATGCGTGAGGTAGCCGCTGTCGACCAGCGCGGTCCGGTCGCGATCCATGAACAGGATATTGTTGGACGACAGCCAGCCGCGCTGTAATACATGCATCGTGCCGGGCAAATGGAGCGGGGCATTCATGGCTTCATCTGGAACGCGAGCGAGATTTTTGCGAATTCCACCAGCACGTCGCGCGAACCGCCATTGAAGGTCGTAAACGAATTACCAGTGCGCACCACCAGCCGCGGCGGAAACAGCCATCCCGCATAGGGAATGCCGATCATCTTTGCGCCGCGTACATCGCGCCATTCGACTTGCTTGTTGTACAGCCATGTCTGGGTGATGCCCTTGGCGTCGATGATGGTCGTCGAACGCAGGAACCAGTAATAGCTGACGATCAGCATCAGCACGGCGCAAAACAGCAGGGCCTTGACCCCGAAGCCGTACTGCGCCAGCGGAAAGCGGCTTGCGATATTGGCGCCATAGATAAGCAGCGCGCCGCACACGATGGTTGCAATGGCCTTGAACCACGTGCTGTAGGCAGGGCCGGTGACGGCCTGCTGCGGTTGGTAAAAAGCCGGTTTCATTGACTTGTCCTGACCTGTTTGCGTTGAATGCCTTGCGGCAGCGCCTGCGCCGCCCTCAATTGTTCCGATTGAAAGAATGGATCGCCACGCAGATAGGCCAGCAGCATCTCGGTCGCGTCGAATCCCCAGAAACAGCGATTATCCACGACCGCAGCCGGCACGCCAAAGACATTTGCCGCGATTGCCTGCTCGCCGTTGCGCCGCAGTTGCTCCTTGATATCGGGCGCATTCAGCCTTTCTTCCGTTATATCCAGTTCGGCCAGCAGTGCCTGCCAGGGTTCGGCATCCGTCGGCAATCGGCCTTCGCGCCATACATACCGGAACAGGCGCTGCACGAGGGTCGCCGTGGCGCCGAGCGTAATGCACAGGCGCAACAGCGGCAGCGGATTGAACGGATGGTGCGGCGGCATCGTCATCGGAATACCGTATCGGTGCGCAAGCCAGGCACAGTGCTCGAAGGTCCAGGTACGCTTCGGCGGAATTTCGGCCGGCCCCTTGTTGCCCCAATGTTGCAGCAGGCCGGCCAGCAGCACCGGCTTGAACGTGATGTCCGGATTGGCAGGCAGCGTGTGCAGCAATTCGCTTTGCAAATAGGAAAAGGGGGAAATGAAGTCGAAGTACCAGTCGATCTTGTGCATAGCGAAGCTCCGTTCTCACTTCCCCCTCGCAGGGGGAAGGCCGAGATGGGGGTGCGGCGGTCGAAGAACCTGTTGCACCAAAATCAAAATACAAGGCGCGCAGAGCGCACCCTGCTTCATGAGCGGCGCGCGGCCGTCAAACGGCGGTGGCGCGTCGCCGCTCGATCGCGATCCACACTGCACGCTTGTCTTCTTCGCTGGCGCTGCTCCAGCGCGCGATTTCATCGAGGGTGCGGAAACAGCCTTCGCACAGGCCGGTTTGCGGATGCATGCGGCACACATTGATGCAAGGCGACGGCATGCTGCCGGTGTGCGTGTGAGGATCGAATCCCTGCATCATCCCGCTCTCGCTTTTTTCTCCGCGATTTTTGCATTGAATTTTTCCGGGCGGATGAAGGCGCGCTCATGCGTGCCTTCGGTGATCTTGTCCAGCCCATCCCATGCCTCGACGCGGAATTTGACACGACGGCTGTCCACTTCGATCACTTCGCCCTTGATCGTCAGCGTCATGCCGGGCGGCGTCGCCGCCAGATGCGCGAAATCCACATGGATGCCGACGCTTTGCTCGCGCGGCCAGTCGACATACGGCATGATGCCGTTCACGCACGCCAGCTCCATCATGCCGACCATGTAACCGGTGGCCAGCACGTCCGGCATGTCGCGGCAGAACGCGGTGTCATGGTACAGGTTCGGCACGGTCGCGCGTTCAGGCACGACATAGGTCCATTGGAATGTGAGGCCGGGTTTCAGGTCGGGGCTCATTGTCCGCTTGGTTCCATCGTCGTGGACACGCCATGATATTGCAACAATGCACTCTCCTTTTGTTCGTCTGCCGCCTTCGTCTTCTTCGTCGCTGCCGTTATCTCTTTGTGCCGGCCAAGACCGCGCCGAAAAACACAAATACTGCGGCGCCCACCTTGTTGATCGTGCGTCCGCCCCGCTCCGATGTCAGCCAGAATTTCGCGCGCCGCGCAAACAGCGCATAGAGGCAATGGATCACAACCACCAGCGCACTGTAGGTTAGCACCAGGATTGCGAATTGCGAGGCATAGTCCGCCGAATGGTCGATGAACTGCGGAAACACCGACAGGAAAAAGAAAATGACTTTCGGATTGGTCAGTTGCAGGGACAGCCCTTCCAGGAATCGCCTTCCGAAGCCCGCTTCGTGCGCCGCCTGCTCGGCGAAGCGGAAAGCGGGTGCGCGCCAGAGCTTGATGCCAAGGTAGATCAGGTACGCCGCGCCGATGTATTTCATGATCGTAAACGCGAGCGCGGAGGTCGCCAGCAGAACGCCGAGACTGGTGGCGGAAATGGCGGCGACCAGCAGCGCGCCGGTGGAAATGCCGAGGATGCCACCGAATGTGCCGCGCAGGCCGTACCGGAGCGCATTGGTGAGCGTCATGACGACCCCGGGGCCGGGGCTGAACACGGTCGCGGTAGCCATCAATAAAAACAGCGAATAGAGCTTCATGGATACTCCTGCAGGCGGAAGATGAGATGTCCAGTGTACCGCGTGCGGATTAGACTCGCAAAGCCACGTCCGTGACCGGCGCGCCGGTCATTGCGATCAATTGTTGCGGCGTCAGATTGAAGACCGCATGCGGGTGGCCAGCGGCGGCCCACACGCTGGCGAACGTCAGCAGATCTTCATCCACCAGCATCACCGTCTCGCCGGCATGGCCGATCGGGCACACGCCGCCGATCGCATAGCCGATGCGTTCCCTGACGAATTTTGCGTCCGCCTTGCCAAGCGGCCCGACAATCGCCGCCACTTTCTTTTCATCGACGCGATTGGCGCCGCTCGCCACGACCATTACCGGTGCATCATCCGACAGGCGGCGGAACACGATCGACTTGGCGATTTCAGCGACGCTGCAGCCGAGGCCGGCGGCCGCTTCAGCGGAGGTCTTGCCGGTTTCCGGCAGCATCACGACCGGCCGGTCGTGGCCGAGTTCGCGCAGCAGATCGGCGACGCGTTGCGCGGTGTCGGGGAGTTTGGTTTCCAGTTCCATGTATTTATCCTTCGCGTCCCCCTTCCCTTGAAGGGAAAGGCGACAAAGCCAAAGCTGCGGGTTCGCTTACAACCTTTCCACCTCGCCACTTGCAAGCGGCTCGGATTCGACCGGCGCAAAGCAATGCTTTGCGAAACCCCGGTCTCATCCCCTTGCAGGGGGAGGGAATTAAACTTGCCGCTTCGCCGCAATCGCATTCCCCGCACGACTGGCTGCCTTGCGGCCCAGATGCCGTGAAATGAACTGGCCGGCATCGACCACCGCGTTCAGGTCGATGCCGGTCTCGATATCCAGTCCCTGCATCAGGTACAGCACATCTTCCGACGCCACATTGCCGGTTGCGCCTTTTGCATACGGACAGCCGCCCAGCCCGGCGACCGACGAATGGAAAATCGCGATGCCGACTTCCATGCTGGCATAGATGTTCGCCAGAGCCTGGCCGTAGGTATCGTGGAAATGGCCGGAAAGCCGTTCGATCGGGAATTCTTGCGCGGCGCGCTCCATCACCGCCTGCACCTTTTTCGGCGTGCCAACGCCGATAGTGTCGGCAATGTCGATTTCGTCGCAGCCGAGATCGCGCATCCGGCGCACCACATCGGCCACGCTGTCGAGCGCTACTTCGCCCTGGTACGGACAACCGAAGGCGCAGCTGATGCTGCCGCGCAGGCGGATATTGTGCTGCTTCGCGGCGTGCGCGACATCGCGAAAGCGCTCGATCGATTCGGCGATCGAGCAATTGATGTTCTTTTGCGAAAACGCTTCCGATGCGGCACCGAAAATCACCACTTCATCCGCCTTGGCCGCCAGCGCCGCTTCGAACCCCTTCATATTCGGGGTCAGAGCCGAATAAATGACACCCGGCTTGCGCGCAATGCCGGCCATCACCTCGGCGGAAGTCGCCATCTGCGGCACCCATTTCGGCGATACGAAGGATGCCGCTTCGATGTTCCGGAAACCAGCTTGCGTCAGCCGGTCGACCAGTGCAATCTTCACTTCCGCGCCGATGGTTTCCTTCTCGTTCTGCAAGCCGTCGCGCGGGCCGACTTCGACGATACTGACTTTGGTTGGCAGTGTCATTTCAATATCCCCTGTTGCGGTCCACCACACCGGCGATGACTTCGCCACGCTCCATCGCGCCAATTTTTGCGGCGATCTGGCGCACGCTGTCGCCGCGTAGCGTCAGTGCGGCGATATGCGGCGTGATCGTGATGCGCGACTCCTGCCAGAACGGGTGCCCGGCCGGCAATGGTTCGTTGCGAAACACATCGAGCGTCGCGCCGGCGATATGCCCTTCCTGCACCAGCGCCAGCAGGTCTTTTTCCACCACATGCGCGCCGCGCGCGACATTGACCAGATAGGCGCCCTTCGGCAACTTCGACAGGTTGGCGCGGTTCAGGATGCCATCGGTTGCAGCAGTCAGCGGCAGTACGCAAATCAGCACGCGTGTATCGCGCAGAAACGCATCCAGCTCTTGTTCGCCCGCATAACAGCTTACACCCGGCAGGTTTTTCATGCCGCGGCTCCAGCCGCGCAACGGAAAGCCGAACTGCGCCAGCGTCCCGGCAATATGCGTTCCCAGGACGCCAAGGCCAAGCATGCCGACGCTGAAATCGCGCTTGTCATAAGGCTTCAAGAAGCGCCACTGTCCGGCACGGGCTTGCGCCTCGAATGCATCGAAGCGCCGGAAATAGTGCAATACCGCATGGGTGGCATATTCCGCCATTTGCATTGCCATGCCGGCATCGTCCAGCCGCACGATCGGCACGTTCGCCGGCAGCGCGTCACCCAATTGCAGGATCGCATCGACGCCCGCGCCGAGATTGAAAATCGCCTTCAGATCGGCACGCCCTTCCAGCATCGCCGCCGGCGGCTTCCACACGATCGCATAGTCGGCGGGCTCACTGTCGCCCTCGGTCCAGACGCGCAGCTGCGCCTGCGGCAGGGCGGCATGCAATTCTTCCAGCCAGACGGCATGCTTGCCATCCGGCGCGTAAAACAGGATGCGCATCCGATTCCTCTTGTCCCTTTTTATTCCGCCTGGTTCATGCCTGTTGTCATGCAATTTTAAAAGACAGCAATTGCGCGCCTTCCACCACCTGGTCACCCACCGCATACAGCACTTCATCGATCGTGCCGTTCGCCGGCGCCGTGATCGTGTGTTCCATTTTCATCGCTTCCATGATCAGGAGCGGCGCACCCTTTTCTACCGTCTTGCCGCTTTCGACCAGCACCGCGACGACCTTGCCCGGCATCGGCGCGGTCAGGCGCCCGCCTTCGGCCTCGGCCTGGCCCGCATGCGCAAGCGGATCATTGTAGTGCAGGATCGCATGCCGGCCGCCGCAGAACACATGGAACAAGTCACCTTCGCGCACCACCGTGCCGCGCACCATCTCATCATCCAGCTTGATGGTCAGATGGCCGGCATCGTGCGTGACCAGCGCGATTACCGATGAGGTTTTGCCGTATTGCAGCAACCAGTCGTTTTGCCGGTAGCCGATCCCGAGCGCATGCACACTCACTTCATCGCTGAATTCCAGTTGCCGTTGCAGCACCATGTTCAAGCGCCAACCCCCTGTCTGCGACCATGGATCAGTGGCGGCGGCAGGTTGGCGTTCGGATGCCAGGAGCAATGCGGCAGCCAGTGCCAGCACTTCCCTGGAGGCGGCTTGCGCAGGCGGAAACAGCGCATCGCGATGTCGTTCGATCAGACCGGTATCGAGCTCGGCGGATGCGAACGGCCGGCTTTCTACCAGGCGTTTCAGAAATGCGATATTGGTTGTCACACCGACGATCCGGTATTCGGACAGTGCCTGTGCCATGCGCGCCAGGGCTTCATCGCGGTCCTGGCCCCAGACGATCAGTTTCGCGATCATCGGATCGTAGAACGGCGAGATCGCGTCGCCTTCGCGTACGCCGGAATCGATTCGGACATAGCCGCTCGCGGCTCCGTTCTCACCTTCTCCCTGTCCAGGGGAAGGCCGGGAAGGGGGAAGGATGGCCGCTCCAAACGCAACCGCCTGCGGCGTCTGCAAATGCTGCAAGGCGCCGATCGACGGCAGGAAGCCTTTCTCCGGATTTTCCGCATAGATGCGCGCCTCGAGCGCATGGCCGTTGATCGCCAGCTCCTGCTGGCGCTTCGGCAGCGGCTCGCCGGCGGCGACGCGCAATTGCCATTCGACCAGATCCAGGCCGGTGATCATTTCGGTGACCGGATGCTCGACCTGCAGGCGGGTATTCATTTCCATGAAATAGAACGAGCCATCCTGGTTGGCGATGAATTCGACCGTGCCGGCGCCGACATAGCCGACCGCCTGGGCCGCCGCCACTGCCGCGTCGCCCATCGCGCGCCGCCGTTCCGGCGTCATGCCGGGCGCGGGCGCCTCTTCCAGCACCTTCTGGTGGCGGCGCTGCACCGAGCAGTCGCGCTCGAACAGATAGACACACTCGCCCTGGGTGTCGGCGAACACCTGGATTTCGATATGGCGCGGGCGGGTCAGGTATTTTTCTACCAGCACCTTGTCGTCGCCGAAGCTGCTGATCGCCTCGCGCTTGCAGGACGCGAGCGCGGCCTTGAAATCGGCGCTTCTCTCGACGATGCGCATCCCTTTGCCGCCGCCGCCGGCGCTGGCCTTCAACAGCACCGGATAGCCGATCTTGTCGGCCTGTTCCTGCAGGAAACCGGCATCCTGATTGTCGCCGTGGTACCCCGGCACTAGCGGCACCTTCGCCTTTTCCATCAAGGACTTGGCGGCCGATTTCGAGCCCATGGCGCGGATCGCGGACGCCGGCGGGCCGATGAAGACCAGGCCGGCCCTGGCGCAGGCTTCGGCGAATTCCTCGTTCTCGGACAGGAAGCCGTACCCCGGATGGATCGCCTGCGCGCCGGTCGCGCGCGCCACCTCGATGATCCTGTCGGCGCGCAGATAGCTTTCCTTGGCGGGAGCAGGCCCGATCAACACCGCTTCGTCGCATGCCGCCACATGCCTGGCATCGGCATCGGCCTCGGAGTATACGGCCACGGTTTTGATGCCCATGCGGCGCGCGGTAGCGGCCACGCGGCAGGCGATTTCACCGCGGTTGGCGATCAAGATTTTTGTGAACATTTTTATTCCCTTAATGTTGGGCGGTTGGTTCGCGCTCTCTGCTTCAACTTGATCTGCTTCAACTTGGCTTTGGTTCTGCTCCTTCCCCCTTGCAGGGGGGAAGGTTGGGATGGGGGTAGTGAGGTTCCAGTAGCCGATGAGATATCTCGAACGCACTACCCCCACCCTACCCCTCCCCCTGCATGGGGGAAGGAATTTCCTTTACTGCTCATTTGGCCGATACTTCGCCTCCACCTGCGTATGCAGTGCATGCATGCCGAGCTTGTCGAGCAAGGCGCGATCTGCGTCCTCGTCCGGATTGCCGGTGGTGAGCAGTTTCTCGCCGTAGAAGATCGAATTCGCACCCGCCAGGAAACACAGCGCCTGCACCGCCTCGCCCATTTCGCGCCGGCCGGCCGACATCCGCACCCGCGCCTTCGGCATCGTGATGCGCGCCACCGCGACGGTCCGCACGAATTCGAGCGGGTCGATCGGATCGGTGCCGTACAGGGGCGTGCCCTTGACCTGCACCAGATTGTTGATCGGCACCGACTCGGGATAGGGATCGAGATTGGCCAGTTGCGCAATCAGGCCGGCGCGCTGGCGACGCGATTCGCCCATGCCGACGATGCCGCCGCAGCACACCTTGATGCCCGCGCCGCGCACCCGGTCCAGCGTGTCGAGGCGGTTGTCGTATTCGCGCGTGGAAATCACGTCGCCGTAGAATTCCGGCGCGGTGTCGAGATTGTGGTTGTAGTAGTCCAGCCCGGCCGCCTTCAGGCGCTCGGCCTGGCCGTCCTCCAGCATGCCAAGCGTGACGCAGGTTTCCAGGCCGAGATCCTTCACGCCGCGCACCATCGCTTCCACATGATCCAGGTCGCGGTCCTTCGGCCCGCGCCAAGCGGCGCCCATGCAGAACCGGGTCGCGCCCTGTTCCCTGGCCTTGCGCGCCGCATCCAGCACGGTTTCCAGTTCCAGCAGCTTTTGCGCGGTGACGCCGGTGTCGTAGCGCGCCGCCTGCGGGCAGTAGCCGCAGTCCTCGGGGCAGCCGCCGGTCTTGATCGACATCAGCGTGGCCAGCTCGACTTCCAGCGGATCGAAATGCGCGCGATGCGCCTGCTGCGCGCGAAACAGCAGGTCGGAAAACGGCAGCTCGAACAGCGCGGCGATATCATCGACTTGCCACGCAACCGGCTTGGCGATGCGGGAAATCGAATGGAAGGTAACGGATTGCGACGACATGAACAAGTTTCCTCAGTATCAAATTGAATCGGTTTTGCCGCCGGGCCAGCCCGGCAGGCAGGAAAAATCGAGATGGGCGGCCGCCAGGCCGGGTGACGGTTGCTCCAGGCGCGGCAGGTAACCGAGCAGCGGCGCCGGCACACGGGTGGCGATGGCGTCGATGTTGGGCGCGACATGGCGCATGCCGAACTCCACCGTATTGGCGACCCAGCCGGCCAGCGCCAGGCCGCGCGCGGCAATCGCCTCGGCGGTCAGCAGCGCATGGTTGATGCAGCCCAGCCGCAGTCCGACCACCAGCACCACCGGCAACCCCAGGCGCTGCGCCAGATCGGCGGTATCGACCGTGGCCGACAAGGGTACGCGAAAACCGCCGACGCCTTCGACCACCACCGCATCGGCAGCCGCGGCAATGCGCTGGTAGCACGCCAGGATGTGGGTCAGATCGATTTGCACGTTTTCCCGTGCGGCGGCGATGTGGGGCGCCACCGCCTCGCGCAGCAGATAGGGCGTCGCCAGTTCCGGCGCCACGGCAACATTGGCGGCGGCAGCCAACCGGTCGGCATCGTCGTTGCGCCACGCGCCGTCGCGCAGTTCGGCGCCAGCCGCCACCGGCTTCATGCCGGCTGCGCGCATGCCGCTGCTGGCGAGCGCATGCAGTAGCGCCGACGACACCAGCGTCTTGCCGATCTCGGTGTCGGTGCCGGTCACGAAGTAGGCCGTCGTCATGCCGGCTCCGTCGCGTGCCGCGCCTCGACGGCATTGAGCGCGCTTGCCAGTTGCGCCACATCGTCGGCACTGTGCGCCGCCGACAGCGTCACGCGCAGGCGCGCCGTCCCGGCCGGCACGGTCGGCGGGCGGATCGCCGGCACCCAGAAACCCTGCTCGTACAGGGCGGCGGCAGCGTGCAGTGCGCGTTCGTTCTCGCCCAGGATGAGCGGCTGGATCGCGGTGTCGGATGCGGCCAGTTGCCAGTGCCGCAGATGCAATGCGCCGCGCAATTGCACGATCAAGGCGTGCAGATGGGCGCGCCGCGCCGCGCCCTCGTCGCCGGCAATGATGTCGACGCTGGCGAGCAATGCGTGCGCCAAGGCAGGCGCGGCGGCAGTCGTGTAAATATAGGTACGCGCACGCTGCACCAGCCATTCGATCACGGTCTCGTGCGCGGCGACAAAGGCACCGGACACGCCGGCTGCCTTGCCAAGCGTGCCGACATAAACCAGGTATGGCGAGCGCAGGCCGAAATGCTCCAGCGCGCCGCGTCCCTGTTGGCCCAGTACGCCGAAGCCGTGCGCGTCATCCACCACCAGCCACGCGCCGTACCGCTCGCACAGCGCCAGCAGGGCCGGCAGCGGGGCCAGATCGCCATCCATCGAAAACACGCTATCGGTCACGACGATCTTGCTCGCCGCCGTGCTGGCAGCCAGCAGTTGTTCCAGCGCCCCGGTATCACGGTGCGGATACACCTGGACGGCGGCACGCGCCAGGCGCGCGCCATCGATCAGCGAGGCATGGTTCAATTCCTCGGAGAAAATCGCGCCCTCGGGCCCGGCCAGCGCCTGCAGGACCGCGAGGTTGGCCATGTAGCCGGCGCAGAAATACAGGGCGCGCGCCGATTCCAGGTGCGGCGCGACGAACGCCGCCAGGCGCTCTTCCAGCCGCGCATGCGCGCGCGAGTGGCCGCTGATCAGATGCGACGCGCCGCTGCCGGCGCCATAGCGGGAGGCACCTTCGCGCAATGCCTCGATCACCGCCGAGTGGCTCGCCAGGCCGAGATAATCGTTGCTGCAGAAGGCCAGCATCGGGCGACCGTCGACCTGCGCGCGCGGCGCGCATGGCGTGTCCGCCACGCGCAAGCGCCGGCGCAGGCCACGGGCATCCAGCGCCTGCAATTCGCGGTCGAGCGCGGCAATCAATTCCATCGTCATGCTCCGATCACTTTCTCGAATACGGCCTGCGTGCGTGCAGCCAGCAGATCAATTTCGCCGTCATCCAGTATGTACGGCGGCATCAGGTACACGGTGCGGCCGATCGGGCGCACCAGCAGTTCGTGTTCCAGCGCGGTGGCGAAGAAGCGCCGGGAAAATGCCGGGTCCTCGGTCACCGCATCGAACGCCCAGATCATGCCGCGCTGGCGGAAATGCCGCACCCGCGGATGCGCAGCGAGCGGCGCGAGCGCCGCGGTCATCCGCGCGGCGCGGCCGCGATTGCGATTGAGCACATCGTCTTCGGCGAAGATCGCAAGCGTGGCCAATGCGGCGCGGCACGCCAGCGGATTGCCGGTGTAGGAATGCGAGTGCAGGAATCCGCGTGTCACGTCGGCATGGTAGAACGCCTGGTAGATCGCATCGCG
>DATEZO010000079.1:0-17349 GCA_035255485.1 Burkholderiaceae bacterium | reverse complement strand
TGGTGTCCCGGTGTACAAGTATTTTGTGGTTGTCCCGAGCGGATTGAACAACTACAAGGATGACGGCGTCAATAAATTCAATGTCAATGCCCCCGGCGCATTATTCCTGCTTTCGCTCGACAAGGATCCGGCCGATCCATGGACACTGGGTGTCAATTATTACAAATTTACCACGCCGATCAAGGACGCAACGCTGCAGAACGGCTTGAGCTCGCCGGCATTGGTGGTGAACGGCAATGGCGCGGTCATCTATGCCTATGCCGGCGATTTGCAGGGCGATCTGTGGCGTTTCGACTTCACGGGTTCCGCACCATGGTCCGACGCACGCCCCAGCGATACGCCGCTGTTTACCGCGCAGGACAAGGATGGTAACCGTCAACCAATTACCTTGCAGCCCAAAGCCGTTTTCGCACCCGGGGGCGGCTATGTCATCCTGTTCGGCACCGGCAAATTCGTGGAAGACGCCGATGCTGCGCCGGGAAATTTCAAAACCCAGTCGTTCTACGGCATCTACGACACGACCTATAATGCCGATCGCGTGACCGGAAGAAGCCAACTGGAACAGAGAACGCTGGCGGCGACGACAGTCAATGGCGAGGATGCGATCCAGATTACAGGCAACGAATTCAGCTATGGAACCACGTCGGACACCCGGAAAGGATGGTATTTCGACTTCCTGAATTCAGCTAAGACGGGAGAGCGCAGTGTCACCAATCCGCTGGTCGTGTATGGTCGGCTGTACTTCAACAGCCTGATCACGGGCAGCGATCCTTGCTCAACCGGCGGCGGTAGATCATATACTGTGGATACGCTGTCGGGGTTGCCATTGGGTGGTGATACGACCGGATTCCTGTCGCAGGTCGGATTGCTGAGTTCGCCGGTACCGATGGAAACGGCAGGTTCTACCAGTGACAGAAATGCGGTTGGGGGAAGAACAGTGAACAAGGATATTGCTGTTGTCAATTTTGGCACAGGTGGCGTCAAGGGGACATCCGCTCCAGCGCAAAACGGAAAACAGTCGGTTGCCTTGCGAGCCGGACGCTTCAGCTGGCGCGAAATTCTGAACTGGCAGCAATTGCGTTCGGAAGCCAACAAGAAATGACAAGGATGCAAAGTGAATAAAAAAAATCTTCAGGGATTTACCTTAATTGAAATCATGGTGGTGGTTGCCATCATCGGCATCATTGCCGCGATTGCCTATCCATCCTATGAAGGGGCGGTTCGCAAAACCAAAAGGGCAGAAGGGCGGGCGGCACTGATGCGACTGATGCAGCAGGAGGAACAATATTATTCCCAGAAAAATACCTATATCGCTTTCTCATCGTCCTCAAACAATGCGGATGAAATGAAGTTCAAATGGTTTTCCGGCGAAGGTGCAGGAGATAGTGCGTATGAAATCAGCGCGGCGGCGTGCACTGGCGATACGCTGGCAAACTGCGTGCAATTGACGGCAAAGCCAGGCACGGCGAATGTGTCGAAATTTACCGACCCCGTTTGCGGCAACCTGACGCTGGCCAGCACCGGAGAAAAAGGCCCTTCCACTCCCACATTGTGCTGGCATTGACATGAGAACGCATCCTTTACTGTCGAGTGTCAATCGCATCCGCGGATTCACGTTGATCGAATTGATGGTCGTCCTGGGCATCGCGGCCATTTTGCTGGGAATAGGCGTACCCAGCTTCCGCACCCTGCTTCAGAACCAGCGATTGACGACGACGGTGAACGAGTTTTTTTCCGCGGTCAATCTGACGCGCGCGGAAGCAATCAAGGCAGGTTTACGGGTGGACATGGTGCCGGCCGATGCCGATGCAACTGATTGGACCCAGGGCTGGATAGTGTTTATTGACGACAATGACAATCAGAAGCCGGATGCAGGCGAGAGAATTATCCAGAAACATGAGCAGGTGCCGGACGGCATCGCGATCGACTCCAAATTTACGGACTCTGCTGCCGCCACAAAATATATTTCATATAATGGCACCGGACGCACACAGACCAATGCGGGCAGCCAGTCGCCGCAATCCGGGACCGTGTCATTTACGCAGGATGCGTCGATTCGGCGCATCAAGCTCAATTTCATCGGTCGCCCGCGTGTCTGCAACCCCGTAACCGAACCGGTAACCTGCACGGCAACTGCGGATTCCAAGTAGCGTGCGAGTGGTTTGCGCAGTTACATTAGGCGCAATTGCTCTGCCTTCCTGAAACCTGAATCAACTTGAGTCATCCCGTGGAAATTTCCGACGATCTGCAAGGCATGCGTTGCGCATTGGAACTGGCATCAAAAGGGTTGTTTACAACGACACCCAATCCGCGCGTCGGCTGCGTCATCGTCAAGGATCGGCAAATCATTGGTAGGGGATTCACCCAACCGGCCGGGCAGGCGCATGCAGAAGCGCAGGCGCTGGACGATGCTGCGCATCACGGCCTCGATGTACATGGCGCAACCGCCTATGTCACGCTGGAGCCGTGCAGCCATTTTGGCCGCACGCCGCCCTGCGCGGATGCGCTGATACGCTCGGGCGTTGCCCGGGTGGTTGTCGCCATCGGCGATCCCAATCCACTGGTTGCGGGACAAGGGCTGACGAAGTTACGGGCGGCAGGCATCGAGGTTGCCTGCGGCGTGCTGGAAGATGCTGCGCGTGAAATGAATATCGGATTCTTTTCACGCATGCAGCGCGGCCGGCCCTGGGTCCGGGTGAAAGCGGCCGCCAGCCTGGATGGCAAGACCGCATTGCATGATGGTCGCAGTCAGTGGATTACATCTCCGGCTGCGCGCGATGACGGGCACGCGTGGCGCGCACGCGCCTGCGCCATCCTGACGGGTATCGGCACGGTGCAGGCGGATGATCCTCAATTGAATGTGCGAGCGGTCGAGACGCCGCGCCAGCCGCAGCGCATTGTAGTCGATAGCAAACTGCAGATCAGTCCGGCGGCGAAGATCCTTGCGGGTGGCGCGTGGATCGTCGCTGCGCAGGCCGACCGGGAAAAAGCCGCGCGATTACGCGACGCCGGTGCTGAAATCATCCTGTTGCCGGATGCCCGCGGTAAGGTGGATTTACCGGCCCTGATGCTGGAACTGGGCCGGCGGCAGATCAATGAGTTGCACGTAGAGGCGGGGTACAAACTGAACGGTTCACTGATCCGCGCGACATGCGTCGATGAGTTGCTGCTGTATCTTGCGCCCAGCCTGCTGGGCGATGCGCAAGGATTGTTTGATCTGGGCGCGCTGGATAGTCTGGAAAACAAACGTGCGTTATCATTCCACGACATCAGGCAAATCGGCCCGGATTTGCGTATTCTCGCCCGTTTCATTTAAATAAAGTTATTGTCATGTTCACAGGAATCGTTGCCGCCATCGGCAAAATCAGTTCTATCACTCCGCAGGGCAATCATGCCGATGCGGGCGCCCGGCTTACTGTTAATGCCGGAAAATTGTCGCTTGCGGATGTTGCCATCGGCGACTCCATCGCCTTGAACGGGGCTTGCATGACGGTAGTGGACAAGACGCCATCCGGCTTTGTCGTCGATGTATCGCGGGAAAGCCTGAACCGCACTGCCGGCCTGGATGCCATCGGCGAAATCAACCTGGAAAAGGCATTAACGCTGGCCGATCGACTGGGTGGACATCTGGTGTCCGGACATGTCGACGGAATCGGCATTGTGCAGCGGTTCGAACCGATCGGCGAATCATGGGAACTCGTCATCGAAGCGCCTAGGGAACTGGCAAAATATCTTGCCTACAAAGGCTCGATCGTTGTAAATGGTGTGTCGCTGACCGTCAATCGCGTGACCGATACCGTAACCGGTTGCGAATTTTCCATCAATCTGATTCCGCATACCATCGAAGTAACAACGCTGAAGCATCTGAAAAGCGGTGTCAGGGTCAATCTCGAAATCGATCTGATTGCGCGCTATGTCGAACGCATGCTGTCGCTGAAATAAGGGTTATTAACCAGTACCGATTTCTATCGCAAGCGCAGGATGGATGGAATCATGTTTCTGTTTGGCTGCCGTTTCAAGGTTAAATCCATTAAAATGGCGGACTAACAAGGATTCTAGTCATGTCTATTTCAACAACCCAAGAAATTGTTATCGAACTGCGCGCAGGCCGCATGGTCATCCTGGTCGATGAAGAAGATCGTGAAAATGAAGGCGATCTCGTGCTGGCGGCTGAATTTGTTACTCCTGAGGCGATTAATTTCATGGCCAAGCACGGCCGCGGATTGGTCTGTCTGACATTGACGGAAGAGCGTTGCGAGCAATTGAAATTGCCGATGATGACTACCCGTAATGGTACATCGTACGGCACCAATTTCACGGTATCGATTGAGGCGGCGGAAGGGGTGACGACCGGTATTTCCGCGGCGGATCGGGCCAGAACGATCCAGATGGCCGTGGCCAGAAATGCGCAACCGTCCGATATCGTGCAGCCAGGGCATATTTTTCCGCTGAAAGCGCAAAAGGGCGGCGTGCTGATGCGCGCCGGTCATACGGAAGCAGGGTGCGATTTCGCTGAACTGGCAGGCTTGACGCCAGCGGCGGTCATTTGCGAAATCATGAAAGACGACGGCACGATGGCGCGTCTGCCGGATCTGATCGAATTTGCGAAAGAGCACGGGCTCAAGATCGGCACCATTGCCGATCTGATTCACTATCGCAGCCGCAATGAAAGCATTGTCGAGCGTATCGCCGAACGCACCATGCAAACCGCGCACGGCACTTTCAAGGCAATTGCGTATCGCGACAAACCGAGCGGCGGCGCCCATCTGGCGCTGGTGCATGGCGATATTGCACGGGATCTTGAAACGCTGGTGCGTGTCCATCAACCAGTCTCCATTCTGGATTTGCTCGAAACCCAGGCGACGACGCATTCCTGGAACATGGCGGCAGCAATGCAAGCGATCAAGGCCTCGGCCCGAGGCGTCATGGTATTGCTCAATTGCGAAGAGTCGGCCGATCAGATGTTTGCGCAATTTGCCGCGCTGAGCGATCCGGAAGCGCACCCTCAGCCGCGCACCGCCCGCATGGATTTGCGCACCTATGGCATCGGCGCACAGATTCTGAAAGATCTGGACGTGGGTAAAATGAAGCTTTTGGCAAATCCAAGAAAAATGCCGTCCATGGCAGGCTTCGATCTTGAAGTGGCAGGCTACCAATGCACGCCGAATGACTGAGTGAATTTGCCAACGCGGAGATTCCGTGATCGATGCATGGGCGCACCAACTAGGCTTGTTGCACAAGACACCACAATACTTTAACAATCATGCATGTCTGTGCACATAAAGGAAACAAAATGACTGTCGGAACATACGAAATCAACCTAAGCGGGCAAGGCCTGCGTGTTGGCATTGTGCAAGCTCGGTTCAATGAGGATGTATGCCATGGATTGCTGTCCGCATGTCTGGCCGAACTCAAGCACCTGGGCGTGGCGGATGAAGATGTGTTGCATGTGACTGTGCCAGGCGCGCTTGAAATACCACTGGCATTGCAAAAGATGGCGGAGACGCTGCAGTTCGATGCGCTGATTGCGATCGGCGCAGTCATTCGCGGCGAGACGTATCATTTCGAACTGGTATCGAATGAGTCGGGGTCCGGTATTACCCGCGTGGGGCTGGACTTCGGCATCCCGATCGCCAATGCAGTGTTAACCACGGAAAACGACGAGCAGGCCGAGGCGCGCATGGCCGAGAAGGGAACGGATGCCGCTCGCGTTGCCATCGAAATGGCGAATTTGGCGATTGCACTGGACGAGCTTGCGGAAACTACCGAAGAAGAATAGCGTGGCTGCATATGCAAAGTTAAAGTTGCGCTAACGCCGTCCCCGAAAAACTGTTAATTTAATTTGCCTGCCATGCATTATGCGTGGCAGGCATGGTCTGTGAATCATGAACCAGAAAACCGCCCATGCAAATCCCAGCAAAAACCGCACGCCACGGCATCGCGCGCGCGAATTTGCGCTGCAGGGATTGTATCAATGGCTATTGAACAATGAAGATGCTGGCGCGGTCGAGGCGCATATCCGCGAGGCGCACGGTTTTGACAAGGCTGATGCTGCGCATTTTGATGCGCTGCTGCATGGCGCGATCAGGGATGCCACCGCACTGCGCAGCGAACTGGCTTCCCTGGTTGATCGCCCGATCGGACAATTGTCGCCGGTGGAGCTGGCGGCGCTGTTGATTGGCGCCTATGAATTGAAAAACCATATTGAAATCCCGTACAAGGTCGTCATCAATGAAGCTGTGGAATTGACCAAGTCGTTTGGCGGTGTTGATGGACACAAATATGTGAATGGCGTACTGGACAAGTTAGCGGTTCAAGTCAGACAAGCGGAAATCAATGCCGCCCAAAGGCCATAAAAATCATTTTTGCATAAAATTCAGGCAATTTCCTTACGCCGCCATGGGTTCACGCAACTTCCAGTCGTGTGAACCCATGGCGGTTTGTATTTTGGGGTTTCTTCATTCATGAATTTCAGCAACCTTGCATCTCGTCTCGATAATATCGCGCCTTTCCATGTGATGGAGCTGGCGAAAACCGCAGCGGAGCTGGAACGGCAGGGTAGAAGCATCATCCATATGGGAATCGGCGAGCCGGATTTTACCGCGCCTTCGCCGGTCATTGAGGCAGCTACCCGCGCCATGGCCGACGGCAAAATGCAATACACGCCGGCTACCGGAATTTCTGAATTGCGCACCGCCATTGCCGCACACTACCAGACCGTGTACGGACTGGATATCGCGCCGGCACGCATCATCGTCACCGCTGGAGCATCGGCGGCATTGCTGCTGGCTTGCGCGGCACTGGTGGAGAAAGGCGCCGAGGTACTGATGCCCGATCCATCGTACCCCTGCAATCGCCATTTTGTCGCGGCATTTGATGGACAGGCAAAAATGATTGCAAGCGGGCCGGAGCAGCGGTTTCAGTTGTCCGATGCCATGGTATGCGAACATTGGACTGCGGCTACCCGCGGCGTGCTGCTGGCTTCGCCTTCAAATCCAACCGGTACCTCGATCGCTCCGGATGAATTACGGAAGATTGTGGCGTCGGTGCGGGAAAGGCAGGGGTTTACGATCGTCGATGAGATTTATCAGGGATTAACCTATGATGCGCCGCCATTTTCGGCGTTGTCGCTAGGTGACGACATGATTGTCATCAACAGCTTTTCAAAGTATTTCAACATGACCGGCTGGCGCCTGGGCTGGCTGGTAGTTCCAGATGCGCTGGCACCGCACATCGAGAAACTGACGCAAAATCTGTTTATCTGCGCATCCAGTATTGCGCAGCACGCAGGCGTCGCCTGTTTTGCGCCGGAGTCGATCGCGATTTATGAAGCACGCAAGGCTGAATTCAAGCGCAGGAGAAACTATATCGTGCCGGCGCTGCGCGAATTGGGGTTCAGGGTGCCAGTCATGCCGGATGGTGCTTTTTATGTCTATGCGGATTGTTCGGCATTGTCGGATGACGCGGACCAGCTGACGATCGACATGCTGCATCAGGCTGGCGTGGTGCTGGTTCCAGGCCTGGATTTCGGACCGCATACCGCCCGTGGTTATATCCGGATATCCTATGCAACCTCGATGGAAAATTTACGGGAAGCGATCACCCGGTTACAGGAATTCCTGGCGAGTCGCCGATAAGTACTCGGGCATTGCTCGGGAGTCGTTATTCATCACGTCATGATAAAAACCGGGAAAGAGAAAATGCTCACAGGAGAGCTTTATATCCTTCTTGATAGCAATTCGTTACTGCGCGTCAGCATGCGCGGCAAGCACCGAAATGCATAAAAAAAGAACCATGGAGGTTCTTTTTTCTGATTGATGCACAGTCATTTTTTTTATAGTGCTGCAAGCCGCTCTGCATCGGAGCCCGGTAATTTGTCGGATTTGTCGGTGTTGCGCAATGCGGCTTCATTTTCGCCAGGCGCTCCGGGCTTGCGATCGGATAATTGCAATTTCTCGGGTGATGTCTTTACCGCAGTCCTGAATACAGGAACTTTCTTGCCTTTTGAAACGTCTTTCAAGCGATGGTATTCCGCCAGTACGCGCGCGCCATAGCCGGAGTCGCTTTCAAATGCCGCTGCACCGACATACAGTTTGAGACCGGCTTCAATCGAGCCTCCTCGTGTCACATAATCTTTCAGGATCAGGGAGCCGACCCTGATATTGGCCACGGGATTAAGCGCCGCCTTGACGCCACCCATTTCCGCGAACTTGTCATGATGTACCTTGGACATGACTTGCATCAGACCCTGTGCGCCGACCGGACTTTCAGCAAATGGATTAAATCCTGATTCGATTGCCATGACAGCCAGGATCAGCAGAGGATCAAGCTTGGTTTCCTGGGCGGTTAAATATGCTGCCGATACCAGCATGTTGGTTGCATCGCTGGCGACGCGGTAGCGCTTGGAAAGCCACGCGGTAATCCATTGCTGCTGGCGCGGTATTGCATTGTTTTTTTTGCTCTCGCTGACAGGGTGCGATGGTAATGCCGATGCGGGCAAGGTCTGCGGTTTGACAGGCTCTTCCAGTAAAACCACCTGAGTCGGTATGGCGGCCTGCGATTGCTCTTCCGCAATAGCTTCCGTAAAAGGAGAGATCGCCTTGAGTTGATCTGCAATATCGGGTCGTACGAACATGACGCCCAATGCGGCGATTGCGGTAATACCCAGAATCATCAATGTGTGATGTGCAGTGGTCAAAAAGCCGCTGATCGTATCGCGTGCAAACACTGCCCATGTAGCGGCTCGTTTCACATTATGGTGGGCAAAATCCGGTATCGCCCTGACAAAATGATTTGACATGTAACCTCCTGAATTGTCCAGCGCACACTTTCCCGCATCAGGGCAAGCCCCTTCGCAGATTCAACGTACGCCAGTAATCAGAAACATCGTCTGTCGTCGCATGGTGCGCACGGCAGACGCCGTTGTGACTTGTCTTTGGGTGATTACCCAATGGATGTAACATCGATGACAAGCCACTTCTTTGGGGAGAAGGCTGACGCCTTTTGAAAACACTCCTTAAAATGTCGTGTGGGACCCCGATCCCGTGAATGATGAAAGGCCTCTGGATCGCACCGTTGCTACCGTACATGGGCTTTCATCAAGATGGCCGCATTGTAGGAGGCGGTTTATATCAAGTCAACACTATAAAAACAGAAATGCATAACTTTTATGTATTAACATATTCGCTGCATTGCAGCAAAAATCAATAAAATCAAACACTTGCTTTATGCCGGTAAGTAAAAAATCAGTAACCAAAAAAATACGAAAAAAATGAAATATTCCGATTTGCGCGACTTCCTTTCCCAATTGCAGCAATCAGGCGAGTTGAAACATGTTGTCATTCCTGTATCGCCCTATCTGGAAATGACCGAGATTTGCGATCGTACCCTCCGGATGGGAGGACCGGCATTGATTTTTGACAAGCCAACTGGTCAAAAGATTCCGGTGTTATGTAATCTTTTTGGTACGCCGCACCGTGTAGCGCTTGGCATGGGGGCCAGCGATGTCAGTGAATTGAGAAAAGTGGGACATGTCCTGGCGATGCTGAAAGAGCCGGAGCCGCCCAGGGGATTCAGGGACGTCCTGGGCTTGGGATCGATGCTGAAATCTCTGTGGGATATGGCGCCGAAGGAGTTGCGCAACGCACCATGCCATGAAGTGATATGGGAAGGCGACGAGGTCGATCTGGGCCGGCTGCCGATTCAGCATTGCTGGCCTGATGATGCCGCGCCATTGATTACCTGGGGGCTGGTGATCACCAAGGGGCCGCACAAGAAGCGCCAGAATCTCGGTATTTACCGACAACAGGTCATCGGGCGCAACCAAGTCATCATGCGCTGGCTGGCGCATCGCGGTGGCGCGCTGGATTTTCGCGATCACTGCCTGCGCAATCCGGGGCAGCCGTATCCGGTTGCTGTTGCCTTGGGAGCCGATCCGGCAACCATGCTGGGGGCAGTTACGCCGGTCCCGGACAGCCTTTCCGAATATCAATTTGCCGGATTGCTGCGAGGCAGTCGAACTGAACTGGTCAAGGCGATTGGCAGCGAATTGCGAGTACCGGCTTCAGCCGAAATCGTGCTGGAAGGCCATATCTACCCGGATCAATTACATCCGAGCGGTTATCAGCATGTGCTGGAGGAGCGCGACGGCGCGACGGCGCCTCCTTGCCCGGCCAACGGTTACGAAATGGCACTGGAAGGACCATTTGGCGATCACACCGGGTACTACAATGAAAAAGACTGGTTTCCCGTATTTACCATCGACCGCATTACCATGCGTCGCGATCCAATTTACCATTCGACCTACACCGGCAAACCGCCGGATGAACCGGCAGTGCTGGGGGTTGCATTGAATGAAGTATTCATTCCGCTGTTGCAAAAGCAATTTCCGGAAATCACCGATTTTTATCTGCCGCCGGAAGGCTGCAGCTATCGCATGGCGGTGGTGCAGATGAAAAAAGCCTATGCCGGTCACGCCAAGCGCGTGATGTTCGGGATCTGGAGCTTTTTACGGCAATTCATGTATACCAAATTCATTGTCGTAGTGGACGAGGACATTGATATCCGCGACTGGAAGGAGGTGATCTGGGCCATCACGACCCGTGTCGATCCGGCCCGCGATACCACCCTGGTCGACAATACGCCAATCGATTATCTTGATTTTGCTTCACCGGTTAGCGGCCTGGGAGGAAAAATGGGCATCGACGCGACCAATAAGTGGCCGGGGGAAACCAATCGCGAATGGGGCCGGCCAATTGTCATGGACAAGGCGGTGATGGCACGGGTGGACCGGATATGGCAGGAGCTGCAACTGTAACAGTCCGTTTGGGATGCAACACGCAAATATTCGGAAAGATCAAAGCCTTTACTGCTAAAATAGCACCCGGCGGGCCCCTGCGCATTGCGGCATGGCCAATCTGGTCAGGTCGGGAACGAAGCAGCCACAGTCATTACCTGCAAGTGCCGCAGACAAGGCTCGCCTCTTTCAACCACTCTCATTTTTTCCACCGCATCGGGCCGCAAGATGCGATCGGCGTGCCCCATTACTCCAGGTTATCCTTGATTCGCTGCATGACTCTTACGCACATGGCGATGTCATGCGGCGATAATGCCTGCATCATTGCGTTACGTAACTCGCTCGACAATTCTTCGATGAGCCGTATCTGTTCAGTCGCCTTTGACGTCAGGACGGCATGCTTGCAGCGCTTGTCGTCCGATGCCGTGATGCGTTGAATCCATTTCTTTTCTTCCAGCTGGTCGAGCAGGCGTACCAGGGTCGCGCCCTCGATGCCGAGCTTGCGCGCCAGATCGCGCTGCATGAGTCCCGCCGGGTTCCGGTGCAGTTGCATCAGCACCTGGCGCATCGAAAGGTTCAGTCCGAATGGTTTCAGGCGCTGGTTCATTTGATAGCGCCACAAGCGCGAGACTTCGCCGATCGTCCGGCTCAATGCGCGCTTGGTATCGACCGTATCTTGAGATGACTTTACCGCTTTGGTCATGGCCTTTTCCAGTCGAAACAGTAAAAATAGTATGTTATGCTATTTGATAGTATAGCTAATTAATCGATTGCGGCAATACTTGGTTTCGCTCAATGGTTTGCATTGCGCCATGCAGCGTGATAACGCTTCTTCTTAAATCATCATCGCCATTGGATATGCATCTGACACGCACGCAACTTTCTATCGGCGCCGGGTTATTCGCGATCATTCTGGGCGCTTTCGTGGTTTTACGCGACAAGCCGGCGCAAGTGGCGCGACAGCCGCGCGGCAGTGCAGTGCAAGTTGTCAAAACCGGGCTGGCGGAGCAAAGATCGATACCCATCACCGTGCATGCCAATGGCTACGTGAGCGCGATCAATACCGTTGATGTACGTCCGCAGGTGCAAAATGTGGTGCGCGCCATCCATGTAAAGGAAGGGCAGCAAGTGCGCGCCGGCCAGCTCTTGTTTACGCTGGATGAGCGCGGTGATGTCGCCAATGCTGAAAAGGCTGCGGCGCAAGTGGCACGCGACCGGGCCGACCTGGCGGATGCCGAGCTGGCGCTCAAGCGCAACCAGGAATTACTGGGCAGGAATTTCATTTCGCAGGCGGTGGTCGATACCGCGCGCAGCAAGGTGGAAGCGCTGCGCAGTACCTTGCGTGCCGATGCGGCAGGCGCCCGGTCGAGCAATGTCGCACTTGGTTATAACCGGATCAGCGCCAGCATCGATGGCCGCATCGGTGCGATCAGCGTGCACCCCGGCAGCCTGGCGCAGCCGGCCGGGACACCCATGGTTACCATTTCGCAGCTTGATCCGATCACAGTCGGTTTTGCGGTACCGGAACGCGACCTGGCGTATGTCAGGGCCAGCTATCCGAAAGGCGACGCGCCTGTGGTTGTGCAATTGGCCGGCGACAAGACGATGACGGGCAAGCTGGTGTTCATCGACAATATGGTCGATTCCCAGACCGGTGCCATTCGCATGAAGGCGCAGTTCGCCAATCCGGACCATGCGATGTGGCCGGGCGCTTTCGTTAATGTGACATTGGTATCGCGCACGCTGCCCGATGCCGTCGTGATTCCAGCCCAGGCGATCGTCACCGGACCGGTTGACAAATTTACCTACGCAGTACAGCCGGACAATTCAGTAAAGATGGAAAAAATTGAAGTGGTGGCCATCGAAAACGGGCTGGCTGCGGTATCCGGCATTGCCGTGGGAACCCGCGTTGTGGTGGAGGGCGTGCAGAATCTGCGTCCCGACAGCAAGGTCAGGGAAACCCAGGCTACGCCTGCCGGTGCAGCCAACGAACCAAGGAGCCCGACATAGTTCCGCGCTTGCGCAACGCCGGGCCTGATCCATACCAATACCTGAAGAGCCAACTTCAATAACAGGCGCTGATCTCATTGTGAATATTTCGGAACTCTGCATCCGCCGCCCGATCATGACCGTGCTGCTGTCTGTCGCCGTCATTGTCATGGGGATCTTTGCTTACGCCAGGCTGCCGATTGCGGCGCTGCCGAGCTATAACACGCCGATCATCAATGTGAGTGCGTCGCTGCCCGGCGCCAGCCCGGAAATCATGGCGGCATCGGTCGCCACGCCACTGGAAAAGCAGTTTTCGACGATTGCCGGACTGGCGGTGATCAGTTCCAGCAATACGCTGGGCAATACCTCCATCACGCTCGAATTCACGCCGGATCGCGATATCGACGCGGCTGCGGTCGATGTGCAGGCAGCCTTGCTGCGCGCGCAGCGCAGCCTGCCGGATGAAATGACGTCCTTGCCCGCGTATCGCAAGGTGAATCCGGCCGATGCCGCGGTGCTGCTGCTGGCGCTGACCTCGCCGTCGATCTCGCTGTCCGACCTGGACGACTATGCGGAAAACCTGATCTCACCGACGCTATCCACGATCGATGGCGTGGCCCAGGTGCTGGTGTTCGGGCAGCGCCGCTATGCGGTCCGGATCAAGGCCAAGCCAGCGGAACTGGGCGCGCGCAACATGACACTGGATGATCTGGCTACTGCGATCCGCACGGCGAATGCGAATACGCCGGTGGGGGTGCTGGACGGGCCGCGTCAGAGCCTGACGCTGGAAGCGAACCGTCAATTGCCCAATGCTGCCGCTTTTGCCGACCTGATTGTCAATAGCCGCGACGGGCTGACCACTCGCCTGCGCGATGTCGCCAGTGTTGAAGACAGCGTGGAATCCACCAAGAGCGGCAGCTGGGTCAACGGCCAGCCCTCGATCGTGCTGGCCGTGCAGCGCCAGCCCAATGCGAATACCGTGGCGGTGGTGGATGCGGTCAAGGAAAAGCTGCCGCAGTTCAAGGCGCAGATGCCGGCATCCATCGATGTCCGGGTGTTGAACGACCGATCCGTATCGATTCGCGCTGCGATTTCGGACGTAAAGCACACGCTGCTGCTAACCGTCGTGCTGGTCGTGATGGTAATTTTCCTGTTCCTGAAACGGCTGTCCGCAACTGCGATTCCGGTGCTGTCGCTGCCGATTTCACTGATTGGCTGTTTCGGGCTGATGCTGTGGCTCGGTTACAGTCTCGACAATATCTCGCTGCTCGGGATTACGATCGCGGTCGGCCTGGTGGTCGATGATGCGATCGTGATGCTGGAGAATATCGTTCGCTACGTGGAGCAGGGCATGGATCCGCTGGCGGCCGCGCTCAAAGGGTCGCGCGAAGTGGGATTTACCATCATGTCGATCTCGATTTCGCTGGTTGCCGTGTTCATTCCGATTTTTTTCATGCCGGGCGTGATTGGATTGATGTTCCATGAATTCGCGGCCGTGGTGTCGCTGGCGATCCTGGTATCCGCCGTGGTGTCGCTGTCGCTGGTGCCGATGCTGTGCAGCCGCTATCTGCGGCATGAATCGCACGCCAATGAAAACCGGCTCTCGCGTGCTTTCGAAAAAGGCTTTCAGGCCGTGCTGGGCGGCTATGCGCGCGGCCTCGACTGGAGTCTTGGCCATCGCAATACGGTGCTGCTGGTGGCGCTCGGCACGTTTGCCCTGACCGTTTTGCTGTTCGTGACCATCCCGAAAGGGTTTTTCCCGAGTGAAGATATCGGCCAGATCCGCGCCACGGTGGAAGGCCCGCAGGATGCGTCCTATCCCACCATGGTGGCACTGATCCGGACCGCTGCCGAGATTATCCAGGATGATCCGAATGTCGACAGCGTGACCTCGCGTACCATCGGCGGCAACAGCGGCGGCCTGTTCATCGGCTTGAAACCGCGTAATGAACGCCAGTCGATGGACGCGGTGCTGGAGCAATTGCGGCGGAAATTGAGCGGCACGCCCGGCATGTCCGTCTATCTGTCGCCGGTGCAGAACCTGCAGCTGGGCGGCAAATCCAGCAAGAGCCGTTATCAATACGTGATGCAAAGCGTGCATGCCGATGAGCTGAACGACTGGTCGGAGCGGTTGCAGGAGAAAATGCGCGCGGAGCCGATCTTTCGCGATGTCACCAGCGATTCGCAACTGAAAGGCTTGCAGGCAGTGGTCGACATCAACCGCGACCGCGCCAATGAAGCGGGCGTACCGATCCAGGACATCCGGACTGCGCTGTACAGCGCATTCGGCGATCGTCAGGTATCGACTATTTTCACCAGCAGCAACAGCTATTCGGTCATTTTGCAGGATGCCGATTCGGGGCAGCAGGATGAGTCCGACCTGAGCAAGATCTACGTGCGCAGCAAGGGCGGTACGCTGGTTGCGCTGACCAGCATTGCGACTGTGCGGCGCGCCGCCGGCCCGATTTCGGTGAACCATCAGGGACAGTTGCAAGCCATCACGATTACATTCAACCTTGCGCCCGACGTGCCGCTGGGCGATGCCAGCAGGAAGATCGATCAGATCAAGGCGTCATTGCATCTGCCGGCCAGCGTCATCACCTCGTATGCCGGCGATGCGGCGGTATTCCAGTCATCGCAGGGCAGCCAGATTGCGCTGCTGTTGCTGGCGGTTACGGTGATCTACATCCTGCTGGGCGTGCTGTATGAAAGCTATATCCACCCGCTCACGATTCTCGCCGGCCTGCCGTCCGCGGCGATCGGCGCGCTGCTGACACTGCGCATCTTCGGTTTCGAGCTGACGCTGATTGCGACCATCGGTATCCTGATGCTGATCGGCATCGTGAAAAAAAATGCAATCATGATGATCGACTTTGCGCTTGACGCCCAGCGCACCCAGGGCATGTCGCCGGTCGATGCGATTCGCCAGGCGTGCCTGCTGCGTTTCCGGCCGATCATGATGACGACCTTTGCCGCGCTGATGGGCGCGGTGCCGATTGCACTGGGGTTGGGTGCGGGCGCCGAATTGCGCCAGCCGCTTGGGCTGGCGATCGTCGGCGGCCTGCTGGTGTCGCAGGTCATCACCCTGTTCATCACGCCGGTCATCTACCTGCTGCTCGACCGTTTCAGCGGCAAGGGACCGCTGCAACTGGCCACCGATTAGCGGTTTTGTGCTCGGCTGGCGGGAAAACGGCTTGTTTATATACAGTCGTATGTATTTTTTAACTACCGCGAATTCATTGCGCATATTGCCATGTTTTTGCCTATACTCCCGCATTTCAAGGTGACCAGGCGCGATCGAGGATGTCTTGCTGCATGCCGGCTGCGGCTAGCGTGCCGTACACGCGGCCGCAGCCGGCATCGATACGGCTGGCGATGAAGGCATCGGTCATCGGCTGCGGCGCATGCTGCAGCATCAGGCTTGCCTGCAATGCCAGCACCAGCCGCTGAACCAGGCGGCGCGCGAGCATTTCTTGCTGTTCCGGCGGCGCTGCCAGATCGTCTTTCAAGGCCGCGACCAGCTGGCGCAAGCCGGCATGCGCGGCGGCCAGATCGTCCAGCTGCTGCAGCAGCAGCGCGAAGCCTTCCTGCTCGCGTTCGATGGCGCGCAATACATCGAGACACATGACGTTGCCGGAACCTTCCCAGATCGAATTGACCGGCGCTTCCCGGTACATGCGCGCCATCGGCCCGTCTTCCACATAACCGTTGCCGCCCCAGACTTCCATGCACTCGCCGGTGAATTCCAGCGCGCGCTTGCAGATCCAGAATTTCGCCGCTGGCGTCACGATGCGGCGCCAGGCCCGTTCGACCGGATCGGCGGGCGATTCGAAGGCACGTGCCAGGCGCAGCATCAGGAGCGTTGCCGCCTCGCTTTCCAGCGCCAGGTCGGACAACACATTGCGCATCAGCGGCTGCTCCGCCAGCGTCTTGCCGAAGGCGGTGCGATGCCGGGCGTGGTGCGCCGCCTGCACCAGCGCATGCCGCATCAGGCCGGCGCTGCCGATGACGCAATCGAGCCGCGTGTAGTTGGTCATTTCGATGATGGTCGGTATGCCGCGCCCTTCCTCGCCAACCATGATGCCCCATGCATCCTGGAATTCGACTTCGCTGCTGGAATTGGAGCGGTTGCCGAGCTTGTCCTTCAGGCGCTGCACCAGCACTGCATTCCTGTCGCCCTCGGGACGCCAGCGCGGCACGAAAAAACAGGACAGGCCGGTGCCGGTGCGGGCCAGCACCAGGTGTGCGTCGCACATCGGCGCCGAAAAAAACCATTTGTGGCCGGTCAGCAGATATTCCGCGCCGCGCCCTTCGCCATCGAGAGGCCGGGCCAGGGTGGTATTGGTGCGCACATCGGAGCCGCCCTGTTTTTCAGTCATGCCCATGCCGATCAGGATGGAATGCTTCTGTGCCAGCGGCAGGTCGCGCGGATCGTGTTCGCGCGAAAACAGTTTTGCCTGCAACGTGGCAAACAGCGCCGGCTCGTTCTGCAGCACCGGAATCGAGGCAAACGTCATGGTGGTCGGGCAGAGTGCGCCGGCTTCCACCTGCGACTGCATGAAATA
>DATEZO010000078.1:0-9531 GCA_035255485.1 Burkholderiaceae bacterium | reverse complement strand
AGGCCGCCAGTGCGCGTGTCAGGCGCAGTTCGAGCAGCGTGGCGGCAAGCGTCGAAGGTGCGCCGGACATCACTTCGCGCAATGCGGGAAACAGATCGCCAATCGGCAAACCGACCGATCCAGTTGCGCAGGCGAGCAGGATGCATGCGATCGATAGCGCCGCCAATACGCTCAGGATGACAAGCGCGTGCTGGCGGCCGGTTGCTGCAGGAATCCTTGACATGCTGCGCACGATGGTCCTTGCGTATCGATCAGTTAAAAGTCATGACGCGCAGTGATTTTCAGTTGCCGTCCGTCACTCGGATAGATGCCGGACCGGCAGCCGTAGGCGTTGCTGAAATAGTGCTTGTCAGTCAGGTTGCTGCCGGCAATCGCCAGTTCCCATGCGCCGATGCGTCTGGCGTAGCGGCCGTCGAGCGTCGCATGGGCCGGTATCAGTGCCGGGCAGGTATTGGCGAAGTCGCCGCCATAGCGTTGTTCGCTGGCCCACTGCATGCCGAGATTGGCGCTCTGACCATCGGCGGGCAGCCAGTTCAGGCGTGCCGACAGGGTGTTATCCGGCACCATAACCATTTCCTTGCCGGCATTGGCGCCATCGATAAAACGCGCGTTCACATGCTGCCATTGCGCTGCCAGGCGCACTCCGTCGGCTACGCGGGCGCTGACCTCGACTTCCAATCCCTTGCGTTCGGTCGGGTCGAGATTGGCATTGGCGCCATGCCCGCCATTGGCGGTCGGGTCGTAAAAGATTTCGTTATGCAGCCGATGGCGGAACAGCCGCACGATCAGCTTGCGCGCGGCATTGCCGTAGCTGCCGCCGAGTTCCAGATCGTGCGACAGTTGCGGCTGCAGCGGCGTATTGGCGAGCGCGGTATAGCCGTTTTCATCGGCATTGGCGACCCGGTAGCTCTGGCCTGCCTTGGCGAACAGATCCAGCTGCGGCGCGGCGGCATAGCCGGCTTGCAGCTCCCATGCATTGAGCGCTTGCGAGGTACGGTAGGTATCGTTCGAGTATGGTGCGGGATCAACCGAATCCTTGTCGAACACTTCATGTCGCGCGCCTGCCGCGAGGCGTATCTTGCCGCGCTTGATTTCATCGCGGACATACGCGGCTTTCGACTGTTGCGAAGCATCCGCCTGCGAATAACTGCTGCGGGTTGCACGGTTCCAGCGGCTGAAATCCAGCCCGAATACCAGTTCATTGATCATGCCGCCGATATTGTCCAGTTTGCGCAGGCGCGGCGAAAACTGGGTTTGCCGGCTCTCGTAATCAGATGCGGATGTGCCGTACATGCCGTAGTCGAAAAACGAATGAATCGTCTTGTCGCGCTGCGACAGCTCGGCCGCTGCTTCCCAGGTGCCGAAGCGGCGCTCGACAAAGGCAGTGTAACGGTCGGTATCGATCGAGCCGTAGTCGTTTGGGGTCAGCGTCTGGCGCGGATCGGCCTCGAATTGTGCCAGCGACAAGGCCCCCGCGAAGCGCGAGTCCTGGCGCGCCAGATCGACGCGCAGGCCGGCGCGGCCCGCGGCGGAGATCCATTGCGCGCCGCCACTGAAATTCTCCTGCCGGACGGCATTGTTGTCGCGATAGTTATCGGCGCGCATGCCGGAGAGGCTGGCGTCCAGCGCAAAGCCGTCCCATCCTTTCGTGATCGACGTGCGGATTCCCCGATGGCCGTACTGGCCGATTTCAGCGGTTGCCGAGCCATATAGCGCATTCGGTTCAGGGCGCTTCGTGATGATCTGGATCACGCCGCCGATTGCGCCGTCGCCATACAGCACGCTGCCGCCGCCGCGCATGATTTCGATGCGCTCGACAGTATCGATCGGGATCGAGGAGAGTTGCGCGGCAGTCAGTTCATTTTCCGACAGGCGTACGCCATCCACCAGCACTACCAGGTTCTGGCTACTGTTGGTGCCGAAACCGCGCAGATCGAGATCGAAATCCTGCGTGCCGTAAAAGCTTGAGCGGCCATACACGCCGCCGATGTTGCGGATCGCCTGGTTGACGTTATCGACGCCGGCATGGCGGATGTCGGCAGCCGTGATCACGCTGGCCCCGATGGGCGCCAGCGCCGGATCGCTGGCGAAGCGCGATGCCGTGACGATGACTGGTGCCAGCAGATTGCCGTCATTGGCCTGCGCGTAGCTGAAAGGGGTAAAACAGGCGGACAAGACGGAAATGAGCGCGAGCGGCTGCCATGCCGGACGGCGCGCGTTGATAACGGAGTGAGTCATGATGTTGTTTTCAATAAATGGTCAGCCGGCTTGCGTCCCCGCATGCCGGATTCAACGGAAGGCGCAACGGGTTGACCAGAAAACGAAGAAGCTCCAGATGTACGCCATAGGGCGCAAGAGACATGCCACGCATCGCGAACAACCCCGTCCGCAGTACTTCCACCTGTTCTGGCCGGTATCCGGGCTGACAAGTCGGACTGTCCCACCTTCCCATGCAAAGCACAGTGGTATTGAGAGACAGCCAGTCGCTGAAGCGCGACGCTTGCTTACCGTTGCGGGGGCAGCACACGTTCGCCTGTTGCCAGGCTGCGTGTTTCCCGTTTAACTGCGCGCATGGACATGCGCGCGGGCACCAAAACACGGCAATTATAAGGTGCTCGATAATTACCGGCAACTACGAACCGTATTAAACACCCGGAATCGTGAATTCGCCGTAACCGATGGCAAGAGGATAGCGGCCGGCATGACGCGCCGCTGCCGGATTCGACGCAGGTATATGATACGTGTGCCCTATGCGATCTGCTCGCTGACCTGGGCCGACTCGAACGTGGCCATGTCACGCAGGAAATTCACCGCTGCCTGCAGCAAGGGATAGGCCAATGCGCAACCGGTGCCCTCACCCAGCCGCAGGCTCAGTTGCAGCAGCGGGCGGGCGCCGAAATAGCGCAACATCGCCTTGTGACCATGCTCATCCGAGCAATGTGCAAACACGCAATAATCGAGAATCGATGGCTGCATCCTCGCTGCCGCCATCAACGCGCTGGTGACGATGAAACCGTCGATCAGCAGCACCATGCGCCGCTCGGCCGCCTTGAGCATCGCGCCGGCCATCATTGCGATTTCAAAGCCGCCGAATGCCGCCAGGATTTCCATGGGCGTCTCCACCGCATGGTGATGCGCGACTGCGCGCTCGATCACGCGCTGCTTGTGCAGGATGCCGTCGGCGGCCAGGCCGGTGCCGGCACCGACACATTCGGCCACCGGCAATATTGCAAATTTGTGCAATAGCGCCGCTGCGGCAGTTGTGTTGCCGATGCCCATTTCGCCGAATCCGATCACATTGCCTTCTAACCGGTCAACCAGCGCCATGCCATGCTGCATCGCGCGTTCGCATTCATCTGCCGTCATCGCCGGTGCTTCAACGAAATTGCGCGTGCCGGGGCCGACCTTGCAGTCGAGCAAACCGTCGCGCGCGCCGAATTCATGATTGACGCCAGCATCGACCACCTGCAGCGCAAACCCGTTCTGGCGCGCAAAGACATTGATCGCCGCGCCTTGCGCAAGGAAGTTTTCCACCATTTGCCAGGTAACGCTCTGCGGGAATACGGAGACATTCTCGGCAACGACGCCATGGTCGCCCGCGAACACGAGGATCGCAGGCTGCTCCAGGGTCGGGCTGGCGGTCTGCTGGATCAAGCCGATTTGCCTGGCAAGTGTCTCCAGCATGCCGAGGCTGCCGAGCGGCTTGGTCTTGTTGTTGATCGCAGCATCAAGGCTGGCCGCCAGCGCGGCATTCCGGGTCGTTTCGATATGGGGAATATGCATGTGTATTGCACGCGACTTTGGCGCGTGCCCTTTCTTGTAGGTATTCGTGATTGAAATAAGAGGCTGGAGCGCTTTTTCTGTCAGTGTGCAGCGCCGATCTTGCGCCTGCGGCGCTCGGCGTGCCACGATAGGCAAAGCGCTAGGTTGCCCGCACCACTGCCGATGCGCGCGCTTCCTGTGCCATGGACTGATCACGACGCAAGTGATCGATCAGGGGTTGCGTGTTGCCGCTTTTGCCCCACTGATCGAAATACACGAGATCTTCAATGGGTAGACGAGGCAGCCAACCAGCGGTTTCCAATTCCGGTTTGGCATAGAAGTGGTTGACGTAACCGACGCACAGATAGGCGATGAGAGTGATGTGCCTGGGAATGCCCAAGGCCTGCTGCAGCTCGGCCTGTTTGAAAATGCTGACCCAGCCAACGCCAAGCCCTTCGGCGCGGGCGGCCAGCCACAGGTTTTGCACCGCACACACGCTGCTATACAGATCCATGGTTTTCATGTGGGTGCGGCCGATCACCACCGGACCGGTGCGCTCGCGGTCGCAGGTGATGCAGATTCCGATCGGCGACTCCATAATGCCTTCCAGCTTGAGGGTTCGGTAAACGTCGCGCTTGCCGGCCTCAAACATATCGGCCGCTTCAGCGTGCGCCACCGCGAAGGCGTCGTGCACGCGGCGCTTGACTGCATCGGATTGAACCACAAGAAAATTCCATGGCTGCATGAAACCGACC
Source organism: Burkholderiaceae bacterium (assembly GCA_035255485.1). Taxonomy (GTDB): domain Bacteria; phylum Pseudomonadota; class Gammaproteobacteria; order Burkholderiales; family Burkholderiaceae_D; genus DATEZO01. Next base: position 5,014 of record DATEZO010000078.1, on the reverse strand, counting down.
GAGGGTGCGTAGTGCGCGGCGGTCAGGATGCGGCTGAGCACCGCATCCGGAACCGGTGTCGGCAGGAACTGGCCGCGTACATCGCGACGGGAAAAAATTGCTTGATAAATTGCTTCACGCGCTTCAGTTGTAAAGGCGTGGACATCCTGGACGGCTTGCGCCGGAATTGCGGTCATGAGAATGTTCCTTTCGGGTCCGGAAAAGAAAAAGGACTTCGCCGCGACGCAGCCATGCGCAGCAGCGAAGCCCTTGCCATAGGCTTCAGTTGCATTTGTTCGACATCAGCAGGTCTTCTGGCTTTCGGATCGTCCGGTGTTGCCGCGTCTTCCCGTCGCATGATTCCGACAGTGACTGACCATGCAAGTGATGGTCTTGCGGCATCCGTCCCCGATTACAGCGGCGGGCCCGCCACGGAATTGCACCGTGTTCCTGGATGCTGATGTCGGGCAAAATATTAATCGGCAGGCGAAGTAGCGTCAAGCCGCATGTAATGCGTTACACGGTAAATTCGAGATTGAACCGAATGGCCACACTGCAGGAAATGCAAGTTCGATGTGTCAACCGCCGGCCTGCACTGCTGACGCTTACTACTATTGCTCCTGAAAAGCAGTGTTGTCGGAAACCCTTTATTACTGAACCGGAATTTTTGATTTTGGTGTGCGGCTCGTGTTTCGCTCTCTCTCCTGGAGGTGGATTTTTATATTGCGGACGAATATTGGCTCATTCCGAAAAGAAAACAAATCCTTCTCGTTAGTCGCGACTGGATCAGTCTAACGATGGCTTCTCGGGGCTAGACAAGAAAAAGCCCGCATTTGGCGGGCTGGTTGCCATGTTGGATTTCGTGGGTCAATGCTTCCGTATAGCGTCTTTCACGTCACCCACAGCCTTTTGGGTTTTGCCTTCAACTTGCTTTTTGACACCTTTGGCTTGTTGTTCCATGCTGCCGGTCATTTTGCCGACCTTTTGCTGCACTTTGCCGGCGGCGTCTTTCACTGTACCTTTGACTTGATCCTTATTCATGGGTATCTCCTTTCCAAAGTTGTCATAAATGCTTAATTAGGTTACAAAATTAAGCAATAGTTCAAAAGTGCATTTACTGAGCAAAAAATTTGAGCGAATGGCGTTAAGAAGGCCCAACCAGGCGTGTCTTTGAAGAGCTTGCTGAAGGAATTATTGCTACGATTGATGTTCGTATCCCTTCATTTTTATCAACCTTACTTAATGGTGAATAATGGCAACTGTTCGTTTGACGACCAAGGAAGTTCAGGTGGATTCCACGATTTATAAATTCGATGCAGTATGGAAGGCGGATGCGTTTGAGGCCTGTCTTGCTGTCGCGGATGTCGAACATTGTGTAAAGGAGCATCAGCCCGTTGAGATACGCCAGGTAGAACATGACCTGCATATTCCCATGGCAACGGACGAAGAGAATTCACCGGAGAGGTGATTTGAATATCGACCTCGAGACCTTGATTGCTTCTGTCGGCGTAGACGGATACCCACTGGCAAATCCTCAGCCAAAGCTGCCAGTGGCTTTCGCTCGATTGCCCCCGGTGTCATGCACGTTGCTGACATTGCCTTGGCTCTCGAAAGGACTGGCTGCCTCACCCATTTGCCGGTACGGGCGTAAGGCGTAGAGCAATTTCGGCTTTTTTCAGGCCCGGGTACCTTCAATGAACAGGCTGACCACTGTTTCGAATTCCTGTGCCAGACTCAGCCGGCGATCAGTGATCCAGCGCATCAGCGCGCCGAAATAAAGGTAGTGAAAATAGATCGCCAATTGTCCGGCTGGCCGTGTCGCATCCAGTTCGCCCTGGCTTTGGCCGGCGGCGATCAGCGCGGTCCAGGCTTGTACCATGCCGCGCTCGTCGGCGGGGTCGGCGGCGGGTTCGAAGGTTGCGAACTTGTAGCGGATATAGGGCAACAGATAGTCCGGGTGGCGCTCACACCAGGCGGCCGACTCCGCCAACAGCGCCGACGCCCCCTTCCGAAACGACGTGATGGCCTCGAGCCTGGACTCCCAACCGGCCAAGTCGCGCGCCAGCTCGCTCTCCAGCAAATGCGCCAGGATTGCCTCCTTGGCCGAAAAATACTTGTACAGCGTACGCTTGGATACTTCGGCACTGGCCGCAATTTGCTCCATCGTGACTGCCGTGTAGCCATCGTTCTGAAACAACTCGCCAGCGGCATGTGCGATGCGTTTCACCAGCTGCGTCTTTTTGCGCCGGCGCAGGTCGCTGGATTGGTCGTCGGAGGAAATGTCCTGGTCAGCGTGTGTCGTCATGGTGGGAAAGTATATGGCATGATAAAGTATACGTCGTTTACTTTTAATAGAGAGGCATCATGAAGTTGCTGGTTCTTACGTACGGTACCGAGGGCGATACCCGGCCGCTGGCCGCCCTGAGCCATGCGCTGCGTCTTGCCGGCGCCGACGTCCATCTCTTGGGTGATGCGAGAACGTTGAGTTCGGCCCATGAACTCGGCCTGCCGGCCTCGGCGCTGTCCGGGGATATCCGCGAACTGCTCGCGGAACGGACCAAACGGGGGCCGAAGGGCATAGCAAAAGCGCTGATGCAACTCACCAACGCGAACACCAAAGCCTGGATGGCGGAAACGCTGGCCGCCGCGCACGGTTGCGATGCCATCCTGACCTCCGGCCTGGCTGGCTTCGTCGGCCTGTCGGTCGGTGAATACCTGGGCATCCCGACCATCGGAACCAGCATGATTCCGCTGACGCCTTCGAGCGAATTCCCATCGCCCTTTCTACCGGCCGGCTGCGTGCCGGCCTGGCTCAATCGCGCCAGCCTCAGATTGACCAACCAGCTTGTCTGGCAAGCCTTTAAAAAGACACTGAACGAAGCGCGGACAACGCTGCCCGGTTTGCCGCCGTGCCGGAAACTATCGACCGAACACCCAATGCTCTACGGGATCTCGCCGACCCTTCTGCCGCAACCTGCCGACTGGCCGTCACACGCTCGTTTGTGCGGTCAGTGGGCAGCGCCGGCCGGAGACTTCTCTCCACCCCTCGAACTCGCTGGTTTTCTCAAAGCAGGTCCAGCCCCGGTCTACATCGGCTTCGGCAGCATGGCGGGCATCGATGCGCCGCGGACGCTGGACGCTCTAATAGCCGCGCTAGCCGGCCGGCGGGCGCTGTTCTATCCCGGCTGGAGCGGTATGGACGAAGTCGCCTTGCCGGCCAACATCCTGCGCATCGGCACGACACCGCACGACTGGCTGTTCCCGCGAACTGCCGCCGTGATCCACCACGGTGGATCAGGCACCAGCCATTCGGCAACGCGTGCCGGCAAGCCTTCGGTTGTCGTGCCTTTTGCCGGTGACCAGTTCTTCTGGGCCGACCGCCTTGCCAGGCTGGGCATCGCGCCGCCGACGTTGGATGGAGGACACATCAATGCTCGAGCATTGACCGAGGCAATCGCTTTTGTCGAACAGCCTCAGGTTCAGGAAAAGGCCGCTCGGCTGGGTGAAAATATGGCCAGGGAGGATGGGCTTGCGATGGCTGTGATGGCGATTGAAAAATTGATTGACGAATAGTTGGACGATCAAGGCGCGTCAACCGCGCCGGGCCGCTTCGATCGCGGCGATGTCGATCTTCTCCATCTGCATCATCGCCTCGAAAGCGCGCCTGGCCGCCGCGCGGTCAGGATCGGCGATCGCGGCAGTGAGGGCGCGTGGCGTGATCTGCCACGACAGGCCCCACTTGTCCTTGCACCAGCCGCATGCGCTTTCCTGGCCGCCGTTGCTGACAATCGCATTCCACAAGCGGTCGGTTTCGGCCTGGTCGTCGGTCGCAACCTGGAAGGAGAAAGCCTCGCTGTGCTGGAATGCCGGGCCACCGTTCAGGCCGAGACAAGGAATGCCCATCACGGTGAACTCGACCATCAAGACGTCGCCCTGCTTGCCAGCGGGATAGTCGCCGGGCGCGCGATGGATCGTTCCCACCGCGCTGTCCGGAAACGTCTCGGCGTAGAACCGCGCGGCGTCTACTGCGGTGCCGTTGAACCAGAGACAAATCGTGTTCTTGCTGACCATTTTCGTTCTCCTACGGAGGATAAGAAGTCCATGGCGCAAAACCATGAAGACTGACCGATTTCTTAGAGCGCCTGAATAAATGCCTTGACCCAGCTGCCGCGTTGCTCGCCGCTTGCCAAGCGCCTTGCATCGCATCCGGTTATGCTGCGAGCTGAACCAATTCATTTATTTGGACGCTCTTAAGCAATTGGCGTTCCTTAGGGTAGCGCACCCACGCGATCGTCCGCCACGACAACTGTGGTGAGTGGCCGCTCGTGGCCGGTTCTTGCCGGATGTCAGCCTTCTTTGTAGCTGCGGTACGGTAAGCTGAGCGTCAGACTGATCGCAAAGGTTCTCGACATGGACCGATTTCTCCCAATATGAATGATTCCAAGCCCACTCACGCCGTGGTTCCTCCACATTCCGCTATGCGGCGCACTCTGCATGCAATCGCTGCCTTTGAGGCAATCAAGGGTCTTGCGGCGTTTGCGGCCGTCATTGGTGTTCTTGACCTTATGCATCACGATGTGCGGCGCCTTGCGATCGAGCTGATCGGGCGTTTTCACTTGAATCCAGAAGCCCCTTATCCGACGGCACTCTTGCATTACGCCAACATTCTTCCTGGCGCCGACCTGCACTCGCTGTTTCTTCTGGCGTCGGGCTACATCGCGGTGAGACTGCTGGAAAGCTACGGGCTCTGGAACGATTACGCTTGGGGTGAATGGCTTGGGGCCCTTTCGGGGGGGATTTACATCCCGTTTGAATTCAACCACCTGTTGCACCGTCCGTCACTGATTGCTGGCCTCGTTCTGGCGGGCAATATGTTCCTGGTCGCCTTTCTGACTGTCCAACTTTGGCGACGGCATCACCCTGTCAACAATCAAATTGCATAACAACCGTGAGGGTCCGGTTGTACCCGACTGTACACGTTCAGCATCATGGCAGAGGCCGGCCATACGGCTTCGCGCGAAACGGCGGTCGTATG
>DATEZO010000077.1:0-15463 GCA_035255485.1 Burkholderiaceae bacterium | reverse complement strand
GTCACGTCGGTGATGCCCAGGAAACCCATCACGGTGCGCAGATAATCCTCCTGGAAATCCATCACGCGCAACTGCTCGCTGGTGGAATACATCCCGCCACGCGACGAGCCAACGATTACCTGCTTGCCGCCTGCAAGGCCGACCGGGCCATGCTCGGTATATTTAAAAGTGCGCCCCGCCTGTGCGATGCGATCGATCCACGCCTTCAACTGTGTCGGGATCGAAAAATTGTACATCGGCGCGCCGATCACGACGATATCGGCCTCCTGAAACTCCCGCAGCAGCGTTTCAGTCAATACGGCTTCCGCTTTTTGCGGCCCGCTCCATGCTTCTTCCGGCAGGAACCGCGTCGCCACGATATCGGCCGACAAATGCGCGGGCGGCTGCGTCGCCAGATCACGGTGCGTAACGTCGAGTTGCGGATGCACATTGCGCAGTTGCGCGACGATTTGTGCGGTCAGGATGCGCGACACCGAATTGTCATTCAAGACACTCGAATCCAGATGCAGCAGTTTCATATTCTTCCCTTTCAAAGATCGTATTTTTAGTTCGCTGCAAGCGCCAGCATTGGGCGAGTGCAACGTCACAATCAATATATGGGAAGAACGATAGCTTGATAAGGCCGTAAATTTCAAACCTATCGTTCTATAATGTGAACGATAAATAACCATGGCTGAATCATGCAGCAGAATTTGAACGACCTGTACTTCTTTGCGCAAGTTGTCGAAAAAGGCGGCTTCGCACCCGCCGGCCGCGCATTGAGCATACCGAAATCGCGTCTGTCGCGCCGCATCGCGCTGCTGGAAGAACACCTCGGGGTGCGCCTGCTGCAGCGCAGTTCGCGCCGATTTGCGGTGACTGAAATCGGCCAGGTATATCTGCGCCACTGCCAGGCAATGCTGGCCGAAGCGCAAGCTGCCCAGGATGCGATCGACCATATGCAAGCCGAGCCGCGCGGCCAAGTTCGCCTTAGCTGCCCGATTACGCTGGCACAAACGCTGATGGCGGGTATTGTAGGCGAATTCATGGACGCGTATCCGCAAGTGACGGTTTATATGGAAGTCACTAACCGCCGTGTCGACGTGATCGAAGAAGGGCTCGATATCGCACTGCGCGTGCGCAATGTACTGGAAGATTCGGCGCTGGTGATGCGCTCGTTCGGCTTCAGCCGTGTATCGCTGTTGGGCAGCCCGGCGCTGCTCGAACGACTCGGCCCGCCGGCGCATCCGGAAGACCTGGCTCGCTTTCCAAGTCTTGGCATGATCATGCGCGATGGTAAATATGCCTGGCCGCTACACGGACCGGAAGGCACCGTTCACACCGTCGCGTATGCGCCGCGCCTGCTGGCCGATGATTTCATCGTCCTGCGCGAAACCGCAGCGGCCGGTGTCGGCCTGGCTGCGATGCCGGAATACCTGTGCCGCGATGCGCTGATGTCGGGCAGGCTGGTGCGCGTACTGCCGCAGTGGACATTCGTGCAATCGAACCTGCACGCGGTATTCCCCTCGCGGCGCGGCCTGTTGCCGGCAGTCAGGTGCTTTATCGATTTTCTGGCGGCCCGCTTGCCTGATGCTGCAAGCGAATACGGCATCGGTGATTTTGTCGGCGGTAAAGATACCGACGACGCTGCGGCCAGCGCACTCCCCGTATAATGCGCGCAACGAATTTTTCCGCAATCCATCATCCATGAAAGACTTCAACATGAGCAACCAATTCGATAACGTCTCCGTCATCAAGAAATCCAATATCTTCTTCGACGGCAAATGCATCTCGCACAGTGTGCTGTTCCCGGATGGCACAAGAAAAACCATTGGCGTGATCCTGCCGTCAGCGCTGAGCTTCAACACCGATGCGCCGGAAATCATGGAAATCATTGCGGGCGCATGCCGCGTACGCCTGGCCGGCGAAAGCGACTGGAAAACCTATGCGGCAGGGCAGTCCTTCGAAGTGCCGGGTTCTTCCCGTTTCGATATCGAAACGCAGGAACCGCTTGATTACATATGTCATTTCGTCGCGAAGTAACCGTTACCTACATTCCCTGCTGCAGGACAAGCTTTTCCTCAATTTCCCACGGCGGCAGCGTGCGGCTGTAGAGAAAACCCTGGATATGGTCGCAACCGAGCGCTTTTAGCAGGCGGGCTTGCTTGTGCGTTTCCACGCCTTCCGCCACCACCTTGAACTTCAGTGAATGCGCAAGCGAGATAATGGTCGATACGATGGCCATGTGTTCCCGGCTGGTCGTCATATCCTGGATGAAGGAGCGATCGATCTTCAGGGTATCGATCGGCAAATGGGCAATATAGCTAAGCGATGAATAGCCGGTGCCGAAATCATCGATCGCCATGGTGATGCCGGTTTCGCGCAAGGCGGCCAGCTTCATTTTTGCGGCGTCCTGATCCGCTCCCTGCATGAACAGGCTTTCGGTGATTTCAAGCTCGAAATTACCCGGTTCGTGCTCGCCCAGCAAGTGGATGGTATGGCGCACGAAATCCTTCTGCCGGATCTGCAGCTGCGACACGTTCAATGCGATGCGCGGCGCTTCGATGCCGTGCGCGGCCCATTCGTGGTATTGCCTGCGCGCCCGGTGAATCACCCATTTCCCGGCCTCGACGATAAGCCCGGTTTCTTCCAGGATATGGATGAATTTTTCAGGCTGGATCAGCCCGTATTCGGGATCATTCCATCGTATCAAGGCTTCCAGTCCGATAATCCGGTTGCTGGCAAGATCGATCTTCGGCTGGTAATACAGCACGAATTGCTCTTGTTCCAGGGCCCGGCGCAGGCGATTTTCGATCGATAGTTTTTCCGCCGTGCGCGCATTCATTTCAGACGTATAAAACAGATAGCGCGCCTTGATCGCCTTGGCATTTTTCAGCGCCGCTTCGCCGTTGCGCAGCAGAATATCGATATCGGTACCGTCGGTCGGGTAGAGCACGATACCCGCGGTGGCCGAGGTGCGAATATCCTTTCCCAATGCCGTTATCGGTGCCGACAGGCGCACCGCCACCGAACGCTCCAGCAGGCTGATGATATCGGTTTCGTTGCCCGTCTCTTGCATCGCAAATGCGAAACAATCCGCATGAATACGCGCCAGGCAGCCCGGCTCCGGCACGACGCTGCGCAGCCGCCGCGCCACCTCGCGCAGCAGCTCGTCAGTGGCGCTGCGGCCAAATGCTTCATTGATATTCCTGAAGCGATCAAGATCCAGCAGCACCAGCACTATTTTCCCGCCATGTTTCGCGCTGCAGGATTCAATCAGTTGCGTAACACGGTCCTTGAACAGCGCGCGATTCGGCAGCCCGGTGACCGAATCAAAATAGGCAAGATAATTGATCTGCTCTTCCTGGCTGAAATGGTTAAGCGCAAACGAAATATCGGCGGCGACCATCGAGAGCAGCCGTCGCTCTTCTTCATTGAATACGCCGGCTTGCGTCGCATACAGGATCAGCGCGCCAATCACCTCCGAACCGGCCAGCAGCGGTATGGTGCAGGTCGAACGATAGCCGCGGTCAACCAGCAGGGTGCGCCATGGACCCATCGGCAAGTCCAGCGTATCATGCGCCACTGCACCTGTCCTGTTCCGTAGTGCGACTCCGGTCGGGCCGCGTCCTTCCGGCAAGCGCTCATCTGCGCTCAGTCCGAATTGATCCAGATAGTCGCGCTCGACTCCGACCCATGCCTGCGGCGTCAGGCGCAAGGTATCGCGGTCGAGCATGCCGATCCATGCCGCGGCAAACAAGCCGTCTTCCACCGCAATCCTGCAAATTTCCTCCAGAAATTTTTGTCGATCATGGATACGCACGATTGCAGTATTGATTCCACTCAAGACAGTATGGAGACGGCTCAGGCGCACGAGGCGATTTTCCTGTTCCTTCCGTTCCGAGATATCGCGCACCACGCCTGATATCCATAACCCTGCTTCCGTCTTCAACGGGCTGAGACTGACTTCTGCAGAAAACTCGCCGCCATTCTTGCTGCGCCCGATTGCTTCAAGAGTCAGCGCGGTCGTACCGGAATCCGGAGCGGCCGGGTCACGGCCCTGAAGCGCTTCATGCCATTGCCGCAAGCAACCGGGGATCAATGTTTCGCTCAGCATGCCGACAACTTCATCGCGGCGATAGCCGAACAGGGATTCCGCCTGCGCATTCACAATTTCGATTCTGCCCTGGTCGTTCGTCACCACGATGGCATGCGGCGCGAACTCGATCAAATCCCGAAACCGCGATTCAGCCTGACGGTGGGCCAAACGCATATGGGCCTCATCAAGCGCACGCCGCACTGCGGCTCCCAGCCGGCTCAGGTTGGTCTTGAGCACATAATCGATTGCTCCGGCCTTCAATGCATGGATCGCGGTTTCTTCCCCGATGGTGCCGGACAAAAATAGAAAGGGAATATCCGGACAGGCGTCATGCGCAATCAGCAGTGCCGAGAGTCCGTCGAATTCAGGCAGCGAATAATCGGACAGGATCAGATCCGGCTTGAATACCTTCAGTCCGGCGATGAATGCATCGCGCGTCTTCACCCGCTGCGCTTCCACCACCAGCCCATCGCGACGCAACTGCCGAATTGTCAGTTCGGCGTCCGTTGCCACATCCTCGACCAGAAGTATCTTGATTACCTTGTTTATCGGTTCCATGTACTTCTTCGTTATTGGACTATCCATTTATCCGGCAGCTTTCAACGATGTCGCACTCCTCTGCGAAGGAAGTCGGCATCACGACGGGAATCATGCGAAACAAAATAGCTGAAGCTTTCCAGCTCCTTGCTGGTAGTCTCAAGTTGCTGCGCATGACGGGCCAACGCTTGATCGGTTTTCCGCAGCACCTCGTCGGTCGCCTGGCGTCCAACGCTTTTCGCGCCTCAGGAGCCAAAGCACGCCACCTATCATCAAATAGGTACCCGTCGCGCCAAAAATAGTCAGCAACCTGGTTGCGCGAGTGGTTTTTTCAACCGCCTGCGAACGTTCAGCCAGCGGATGATTTGCTACTTCTTTTATCTGCGCAGCCAGATCGCGCATCTGATGCATCGAGCGCATGCTTTCGGCACCGGCAATCGAAACCGATGCCATCGCGTCAATGAGGGTAAAGGCAAACAAAGCGGTCAAAATGCCAACCGATGGCAAATACGCTTTCCCAAATTCCCCTATTCGCACTCTCGCCAGCAAGGCTCCAATGGCTTTTGGTCTGAATAAAACAGCTGTCCACACAAATGACACTCTTGCTTTAAAGGAACAACTCCGGTTTCGACACTGATGACTAGAGTTTGTTTCCGGAATTGTTTACTGAGTCGGCAGATGCCAGAGAACCTATTTTGTCATTGCATCATCCAACTGCCGAGAGCAAAACAATACCTGAATTCTCTGTGACGTGCAGGCGAATTACGGTAAATTCCAACAGGCAATTTTTTAGTGTTTTCCAATTGCAAGAAATAGCGTTTGCCAGCGGCGGCATGCAATTTTTACTTGTGGAAATGCCGTTTACTCATCGATACGATAGGCGTGATTCCCGTCAAGTAAAAACGGCAATATCATCTTTATTCGATTTGAGAAAGCCGATTTCGGCAGAGAGGGAATCGCGCTATACTCGGGCAAGTATTTTTAAATAGCCGCAACTTTATTGCCAATATTCAAGTATTTTTATCCATACTCCCCGTTTTTCAGGAGAAATAAGTTTCCGCTCATTACCCTGTAGCGAGCCCGGCTCCCATGGCGAGCCGGACAGTGGCAAAAACCTGGCATCTACGACAAGACCATGCCTGCCCGATACGGGTCATGCCGGATATCAGACAAATACCGGTTCAGGCTCCAATGCCACGCCGAATGTCGCCTCGACATCGGCCTGAATCACGGCGGCAAGACTGGCGATTTCCTGCCCGGTCGCGCCGCCGCGATTGACCAGCACCAGCGCCTGCTTCTCGTACACGCCGGCATGGCCAAGCGTTTTGCCTTTCCAGCCGCATCGATCGATCAGCCATCCGGCCGCCAGCTTGAATGTACCGTCCGGCTGGGCATAGCTGACCAGTTGCGGATAACGTGCCAGCAACGCATCGCGCTGCACTTGCGTCACAACCGGATTCTTGAAAAAACTTCCCGCATTACCGATGACTGCGGGATCGGGTAGCTTGCGCATGCGAATGGCGATCACGGCTGCGCTGATGTCGCGCGCTGTCGGCGTCGCGATGCCTGTTGCAGCCAGTTCCTGCGCAAGCTCGGCATACAGCAGGTTGGGCTGCCAGCGTCGGGGCAAGGCGAACACGACATCCAGGATCGCGCCCCGTCCCTGCAGCTCATGCTTGAATATGCTGTCACGATAGGCGAACCGGCATTCCGCCTGCCCTAGCGTCACGATGTCGCCGGTATCGAAATCAAACATCCGCACCGAATGAATCAGGTCTTTTGCCTCGACGCCATAGGCGCCGATATTTTGAATCGGCGCGGCACCGACGCTACCTGGAATCAGCGCCAGGTTTTCCAGACCGCCCCAGCCTTGCGCCAAGGTCCATTGCACGAAGTCATGCCAGTTTTCACCCGCTGCGGCGCATACATGGGTTGCCGTGTCATCCTGTCCGATGATCCTGGTTCCGCTATTGCGCATGTGCAGCACCAGCCCCGGAAAATCGCGCTTCAGCAGGATATTGCTGCCGCCGCCCAGCATCAGGCGCGGCAATCCGGATAATGCAGCCGTGGCTCTGACCGCCTGCAATTGATCAATGGATGTGACCGGTAAATAGGCATGCGCAGTAACATCGATGCCGAACGTGTTATGGCGCCGCAGTGGGAAATCGTGCTGGATAGGAAGAGAAATGCGCATGGCGGCCCGATTATAATCGGAACGATAGCCACCCGGTTTTTTGTTCGCTAGAATGAGCAGTTGATGCGGGCGCTTCTGCCAGGCGCGACCCGGGCAACATGGATACAGCGATATCCTGCCACGCAACCCTATCATTCCAGTGCAAACATAAAATCAAGGAAAACACCATGCCATCGTTTGATGCCGTATTGGAAGCCAACGCCGTCGAAGTCAAGAACGCGGTCGAGCAGGCCAACAAGGAAATTTCCACCCGCTTCGATTTCAAGGGCACCGACGCCCGGGTCGAACAAAAGGAGCATGAGCTGACGGCATATGCCGATTCCGACTTCCAGCTCGGCCAGGTACGCGACGTTCTGACCGCCAAAATGAGCAAGCGCAATGTCGATGTGCGGTTCCTCGACATCGGCAAGATCGAGAAGATCGGCGGCGACAAGGTCAAGCAAGTCATCAAGATAAAAAACGGGATCGAGGGCGATGCCGCCAAGAAGATCGTCCGCATCATCAAGGATAGCAAGATAAAGCTGCAGGCCAGCATCCAGGGCGACGCGGTGCGCGTCACTGGAGCAAAACGGGATGACTTGCAAGCGGCGATTGCGCTGCTGCGCAAGGAAGTCGCTGACCTGCCGCTGGAATTCAACAACTTCCGCGATTGATTGCGGCGTGCGAACACAAACGCACCTGAAGCTCCTGGCCTGCGGCCTGTTCCTGCTTGCGCAATGGGCACCACTGGCGCAGGCAACCGAGATCGATGTCGTCGGACTTTTCCCCGGCAAGGCCGTGCTGGTGATCGACGGGGCGACGCCCAGGACCTATTCGGTCGGCACTCCTGTGGCGGACGGCATCCGGCTGATGAGCGTCAGCGAATCCGCCGCCACCATTGAAGCCGGCGGCAAGCGGCAAATCATCGCTATCGGCGAGCATGTCAACCGCATTGCGCCCGCCGGGGCTGCCAGCGTCACGCTGCGCGCCAACGACCAGGGACACTTCATCGCGCAAGGACAGATCAATGGCAGTACCGTCCGCCTGCTGGTGGATACCGGCGCCACCATGATCGCGCTCTCTGCCAGTGACGCGGCGCGCCTTGGCATCGATTACCGGCATGGCAAGCCGGCTTATGTCAACACCGCCAACGGCACGATACCGGTTGTCATGGTCAAGCTCAACACCGTCAAGATCGGCGATATTGAACTGAACCAGGTCGATGCGGTGGTGCAGGAGAGCGGGCTGCCGCTTGCGCTGCTGGGCATGTCTTTCCTGAACCGTACCGAAATGCGGCGCAATGGCGAGCTGATGACGCTCACCAAGCGTTACTGAATATTCGCGTAAAAATAACAGTAAATCGGTAGCCCGGAGCAGCGCAGCCTTTGCCCTGCGCCTCTCTGCCGGCAGGCAGAACGTTCCGCAGGCGCGGGACGCCCCATGACATCCCTGCTCCGCCGCCCGGAGATTTTACCGTGGCACATCCCCGGATTGCGCGCCGCGCCATCCAGCCTGCAACGGCTTTCAGGCTACGGCAATCGGATGGCATTACGCATCCGGATCGGAGAGGCGACGCTGCTTGACCGCCGCTGCCAGACCTTCCAGCACGCTGACGCTCTCTTCCCAGCCGATGCAACCGTCCGTAATCGACTGCCCGTACACGAGTTCCTTGCCGACGACCAGATCCTGGCGCCCGGCGACCAGATGCGATTCGATCATGACACCGACAATGCGCGTGTCGCCGGCCGCGATCTGGCGCGCAATATCGGCACATACCGGAATCTGGTTTTCCGGTTTTTTTGAACTGTTGGCGTGCGATGCATCGATCATCAGGCGCGAAGCCAGCCCGTTGGCGGCAATCACCTTGCAGGCGGCATCCACGCTGCCTGCGTCGTAGTTCGGCGCCATGCCGCCGCGCAGGATGGTATGGCAATCCTCGTTGCCATTGGTCGATACGATCGCGGAGTGGCCACCCTTGGTCACCGATAAAAAGTGATGCGGCTGCGATGCGGCTTTGATCGCATCGACCGCGATCTTGAGATTGCCGTCCGTGCCGTTCTTGAATCCGACCGGGCATGACAGGCCGGATGCCAGCTCGCGGTGCACCTGCGATTCCGTGGTGCGCGCACCGATCGCGCCCCAGCTGATCAGGTCGGCGATATATTGCGGACTGATGACATCCAGGAATTCGGTGCCGGCCGGCAGGCCGAGTTCATTGATATTCAACAGCAATTCCCGCGCATTGCGCAAGCCGTCGTTGATGCGGAAGCTGTTGTCGAGATAAGGATCATTGATCAGCCCCTTCCAGCCAACGGTGGTGCGCGGCTTTTCAAAATAGACCCGCATGACGATTTCGAGTTCGCTGGCGAAGCGCTCGCGCTCTTTCACCAGCCGCTGCGCATATTCCATTGCCGCCTTGGTGTCGTGAATCGAGCAGGGGCCGATCACAACCATGACCCGATCATCCTGGCCATGCAGAATCCGATGCAGCGCAGTACGCGTGCTGGCCGCGGTACGGGACGCTTTTTCGGAGCAACCGAATTCGCGGATCAAATGCGAGGGTGGCGTCAGTTCTTTCATTTCGCGGATACGTAAATCATCGGTGCGCGGCATATTTTCTCCAGTTAAAGATGGGTGAAATCTGTTGATAAAAATAAAAAAACCGCCATTGCTGGCGGTTTTTCTGGAATTCGGGTTGGCTCATTTATTCGTGCGCTTACCGCTTCTCCACCGCCTTGGGGCTGGAATAGCTAAAGTAAAAATAAAAGAAAAAACGCGCAAAAATCATGATGATTAACGGTATTTGAGTCAGGTTCAGCGCTAATAGTGCAACAAATTCCGCAGCTTGGCAAGCGTGGGGGCACACAATCACAAGTGAAATTCAAGTATCGGCGTATTTCAATGCATTAATCATGCTGTGAGACCAATCAAGCGCAACCGCCCGCCTGCTCACGCATGACTTATTCAAAGCCATCCAGCAGGTACTCGCTGAGCTCGGCCTTGGGCATCATGCCTGCGAAACAGGAATAGTCGTCCGTGGTCGCCAAATCACCGGCTATGTCGGCGAACTTGCGCAGGCATGCTCTGAAAATAAAAGGTCCAAAACTGACCCGGTTTATGCCGATGGCGCGTAAGATCGAAAGCGGCGCAGCGGTCGGCGAGGCGAGAATATTGATCGGGCCGCCAATGCGCCGCCGGAGTTCGCGAACCGTTGCCTCATCTGCCGGTCCGACAGGAAAAATACAATCGGCTCCGGCTGTGGAATATGCGTTCGCTCTCGCAACTGCATCTTCGGTGGCTTCCTCGCTTGTCTTGAAGGATGGCGAAAGATAGCTGTCGATCCTCGCATTGACGACCAACGGTACTCCCAATCGCTCGGCTACCTGTCGCAGCGCGAAAATTCTCTGGCACTGCGCTTCTGTCGCGCGCAGCCCTCCACCCTCAAGTCCATCCTCGATGTTGATGCCGACGATGCCGGATTCGATTACTTGTTGCGCCGTATCCTGCAACTCGGACAAGGATTCACCGTAGCCTGCCTCCATGTCGGCTGTGACAGGAACATCCACGCTGCGAGCAATCCGTCCGACAATATCGATGAATGTCGATCGAGTGATCCGCTCGCCGTCATGGTAGCCCAGCGACGACGAAATTGCAGCGCTGGCCGTTGCGATGGCCGGATATCCTTTTTTTGCGAGAATGAGCGCGCCAATTGGATTCCACACGTTCGGCAAAACTAGCATGGGGCCGGCCAAATGAAGTGAACGCAGGGTTTGTGCTTTTTCTTTTTGTAGTGGGATGTCCATTTGCCACTTCCTTATTAATCCATCAACCTATTTATCTAGTATTGTAGTTTAATATTGGCAAATGAAACATAATTCTGCCTTAGCCGAAGGGCAAATTATTTGAAATACGGATATTCCTGAGCGGCTACAAATCCGCGTGCCGGACCAGCCGCCCTTGACCTGATGTCCCCGCTATGCCGTACCGCCTACCGTTACGCCATCCAGTCGCATTGTTGGCTGGCCGACGCCGACCGGCACGCTCTGGCCTTCCTTGCCGCAGACACCGACGCCGCTGTCGAGTCGCATGTCATTGCCGATCATCGAGACGCGGTTCAACACATCCGGGCCGCTGCCGATCAGAGTGGCGCCCTTGACCGGATACGTTACCTTGCCGTCTTCGATCATGTACGCTTCGCTGGCTGAAAACACGAATTTTCCATTCGTGATATCGACCTGGCCGCCGCCGAAATTGACTGCATACAGACCGTTCTTTACCGATGCAATGATTTCCGCAGGATCCTTGTCGCCGGCCAGCATGTAGGTGTTGGTCATGCGCGGCATCGGCATGTGTGCAAATGACTCGCGCCGCGCATTGCCGGTGACAGGCATGTTCATCAGGCGCGCATTCATCGTGTCCTGGAGGTATCCCTTCAGGATGCCGTCTTCGATCAGTGTCGTGCACTGTGTCGGATTGCCTTCGTCATCGATATTCAATGAGCCGCGACGGTCGGCGATGGTGCCGTCGTCAACCACCGTGACGCCTTTGGCCGCGACACGTTCGCCGATGCGGCCGGAGAATATGCTGGCCCCCTTGCGGTTGAAGTCGCCTTCCAGTCCGTGGCCGACCGCTTCGTGCAGCAGCACGCCCGGCCAGCCGGGGCCGAGCACGACGGTCATCGGGCCGGCCGGTGCGGGGCGCGAATCGAGATTGACGATGGCCGAATCGACCGCTTCGGCCGCATATTTCTCCAGTATCGCCTCGGTAAAATAGGCATAGTTGTAGCGCCCGCCACCACCGCTCGACCCGATTTCGCGACGTCCATCCTGTTCCGCGATGACCGTGATCGACAGCCGTACCAGCGGTCTGATATCTGCAGCCAGCACACCGTCGCTGCGCACCACCAGCACCACGTCGTATTCACCGGCCAGGCCAGCCATGACCTGCACTACGCGCGGGTCCCTGGCACGCGCCATGCGCTCTATTTTTTCCAGCAGTTTGACCTTGTCGGCGGCATCGAGCGAAGTCAGCGGATCGTACGGCAAATACAGCGAACGGCCGCCGGAAGGCTGGATCGATGAAGTAACCTTCACCTTGCCGGCGCCTTGCCGCCCAATCGTGCGGGTCGCTGCTGCAGCATCGAGCAATGCCGATTCGGAAATCTCGTCGGAATAGGAGAAGGCTGTCTTGTCGCCGGAAACAGCCCGCACGCCGACGCCCTGGTCGATGGAAAAACTGCCGGTCTTGACAATGCCTTCTTCAAGGCTCCAGCCTTCGTTTCTGGTGAACTGGAAATACAGGTCCGCATAATCGACCTTGTGCGTAAACATGCTGCCCAGAACCCGGATCAGCCTGGCTTCATCCAGCCCAAACGGCGTAAGCAAAATATCGCGCGCAATGGACAGGGTTTGGAAATTCGGTTCAAATGGTTTCATGGTATTCGTGTGATATCCGTGTCTGGCGACAATGGGTCGCGCATCAAGCATTGAATTACTGATATGTGGCTGTCTAGCTTACCGGATTGTAGAGTATTGCGCTGGAAGACGAGCCATTCCAGCGATTGCCCGCAGTCACATCCTGCGATGTCTTAGCGCCGGCAAGCTCTCGCGCACCTGGTGCAAATGGCCGGATTCGATATTACCGATGACGATGCCTTCGCCTTCCGGCAACACCGCTTTTATTTCGCCCCACGGATCGACCAGCATGCTATGTCCCCAGGTGCGGCGGCCATTGAGATGGCGGCCGCCTTGCGCCGCGGCAAGCACGTAGCATTGATTTTCGATCGCACGGGCACGCAACAGGATTTCCCAGTGCGCTTTCCCGGTGGTATAGGTGAATGCGGACGGGACCACAATCAAGGCACACTCACCCATCGCACGGTACAACTCCGGAAAGCGCAGGTCGTAGCATACCGACAGGCCGACCCGCCCGAACGGCGCGTCGAATGTCCGGACCTGGTCGCCACGGACAATCGTGCGCGCTTCATCATAGGCTTCGTCGCCCTTGGCAAAGCTGAACAGGTGGATCTTGTCATAACGCATCACGCATTCGCCGCCAGGATTGAATACCAGCGTGCTGTTCAACACTTTACCGGGCTCATCCGCTGCCATCGGCAAGGTGCCGCCGACCAGCCAGATCCCGTATTCACGCGCAATCCCGGCCATGAATGCCTGGATCGGGCCCGTGCCGGAGGATTCGGCAAGCAATGTCTTATCCTGTTCATTCATGCCCATGATCGGCCAGTATTCCGGCAGCAATACCAATTGCGCGCCTTCCCCGGCAGCCTGCAGGATCAGGCGGCGCGCAGTGGCAAGATTTTCATCGAGCGCCGGCGAAGACACCATCTGCACGGCGGCGATACGGGTTATGTCATCATTCATGGTCAACCTGGCATATTGATGGAATCGTTCGCCGAACCCTGTGTTTCGGGTGTTTTTTCCGTCTTGTGTTCAATTTTTGTTACTACTGGATCCTTCCACGGACCGGTGATCCTGTATTCATATGTAAAAGCCCTGATTAACGGTTCGCGCAAGAATAATTGTGCGAGGAAAGAGCCGACGCCGATCACCGGATTGACCGCCAGCGCATACACTACCGATGCTGCGCCCACATTGATTTCGGGAATCACCACCACATGCAGGTTTTGCGATTCCTTTGCGATATCCGCCGTTCCATCCATCAGCACCGTGGCATTCACGCTGCGCATCTTAAAATTATCGGTCTTCGCCACACCTTGCGCAATCTGCGCGGTCGCCGTGATGCCGTCGAATGCAAAGCCTTCCGAAAACACATCGCGGAAATCGAGCGCCAGCCGGCGCGGCAGCGATTGCAAGCTCAGGACGCCCAGCAGCTTGGCCGCGCCCGGATCGACCTTGAGAAACTGGCCGGCTGCCATATCGAGCTTGAATTGCCCGGAAAGCGTCGGAATATCGAGCGAAAACGGCAGCCCCTTCCAGCTGATATCGCCCTCCATCCTGCCTTTGCCGCCGCGCAGCACATTGCTGAATCCCATGCGGTCGAGCAGTTTTCCGGCATTCCCGATATCCAGCACGTAATCCAGGTTCGACCTGTTTTCGCCATCCCTGACTGCCCACTTGCCGGAGCCCTTCAGATTGCCATCCGGATTCGCAATGGTCAGCTTGCTGATGCGCCACTCGCGCGCCGCCGCGTCTCCCGTGTTATCCGCAAGCAGTTCGAGGCGGCCCAGTTTTTTGCCGAACAATTCAAAACTTTCCGCGACGATATCCAGGCCGGGAATCCGTGTATTCGTGTTTTTGCCTTCCAGCAGGTCGCTGACATCCGATGCCGCCGATTCCGGAATCACCAGCGAAGCCAGCCGTGCAGTTGCCTTGCCGGTTTCCTGTTCCTTTCCGGATGCGGCCTCATTCCATGTTACATAACCCGACACTTGCTCGGAATCGAGGTTGGCCTGCCATACTCCATCGTGATGTGAAGCACCGACCACCACGTTATCCAGCTTCTTGCCCGCCACGAACAATTCCGTCGCGCGCGCGGCCAGTACTTCCGGTTCGATGTATTGTGCGATATTCAGCACGTCGGCGTCGCCAGCGGCTGCATGCTGCCCGTTGCCCGCTATCGACGCGACAAAGTGGTTCCACGCATCGATGCTAAGCGAACGCAGGCTGACGTTGGCAAGCAGGCCGCTATCGGGTTGCGGCGCCGGTGTATTGACCCCAATGCCGCCGCGCACCACGCGCCACGAGGCATTTTTTTCAGCCGATTTCTGGCGCTGGTAACGCACCGCGATCGCCTGGCCCAGCGACAATTTCATCTCATCGCGGGCAACCGCCGGCTCCTCCTCGGGCAGCGCAGCCAGCTCGAATCTGAGCGGCAGGCTTTCATTGGCAGCCTTGTGCAGCGGCGCCGGAAAATCCAGCCCAAGACCCTGCAACGTCGATTCGACCGTGATCTGGGGCCGTTTCTTCCTGACCGCAATCGACGTGGTATAGCGAGTACTGCCGGAGAGATGGTCCGCCAGGCGCTGCATGGCCGGCGTCGCGAAGGTTTTCCTGAAGCCGGCCGCTGATACACTGCCATCAGCCTTGATCAAGATATTGCCGTCGCGCTGCGTGCCGCCGGAGACAGTCACCGGTCCGCCGATGAAATTCGCCTTGATCCCGTTCAGCGCCAACCCTTTTTCATTGAAGCCCAGGGTACCGCTGGCCGCCGTCAGCGGCGGCATCGCGTTCTGCAGCACCACATCGTTATTCAGGAACTGCAGCGTACCCTGCACCTTTGCCTCGGCAATCCGGTGCAGGGGCAATTGCAGCTTCAATCCGAGCCGGGCGTCGCCGGCAGCGGTGGTTTCTTCGGTAAAGTGCGAAATCCAGTCGGTGACCGGGCTGTCGTTGACATAGCGGACCATGTTCTGCAAAGCACCCGCCGCGTTGCCGTCGATGTTCAGCATCAGGTCCGCCGCCAGCAGATCGGGTATCACCGCCTGTACATTCGACAGCGCAATATTGCCTGTGCTGGCGCTATCCGCATGGATGGTCATGCGCGTGCGATCGACCGCAATGGTGCCGTTGATTGCATCCAGCAACGGCCAGAACGGGGCCTTGCCATCCTTGCCGAATTTCCCCGGCGTATAGTTCAGCCGGCCGTTATCGATCCGGCCGTTCACGCTGAATTCGCCTTTTGGCCTGGCCGCGGCA
>DATEZO010000076.1:0-13624 GCA_035255485.1 Burkholderiaceae bacterium | reverse complement strand
CCCTTCCGGTGAAACACACTATCTCGCGGTATGCAACGGCAGGCGTCGCCGGATCGCGCTGGCGGTCGGGATGATGGCGCGCGGTTCCGACAGCGCCATCAATCGGTACGCAACGGCTCGGGCGGTGCGCTCCCGTCATCCTCGCTGATGCGCTCGTATTCCGAAATGACTTGCGCGCCCAGCAGCAGCAACGTCGCCGCGATTTCCAGGCTGAGCAGCACCACGATGGCGGTCGTCAGCGAGCCGTACACAACGCTGACCTGCGACAGGGTGGCAAAGTACCAGAGCAGCGCATGGCGCGTAATTTCCCACAGCAGTGCCGCCGTGGCGCCGCCGATCAATGCATGGCGCAGCGATAGCTGGCCGACCGGCATCACCATGTAGACGGCAGTAAGCACAAAGATTTCTCCGCCCAGCCCGAGCAGGTACAACAGCGCGCCCGACAGGCCGCCCAGCGACCAGCGGCGTCCCAGGAAAACGATGCTTTCCTGGCCGATCGCCTGCAATGTCGCGGAAACCAGCGTCATCAGCAGCAGGCCGATGCCGAGAAACAGGATGAAACAATACGGCAGCAGCGCGGACACCATGAAATGTCGCCTGCGCACGGCGACGCGATGAAAGAAAATCACCGACATCGCGTTTTCCAGCACGGCGAAGGCGAGCGAACTGAAAAACAGCATGGTTGCCAGCAGCACCCAGCCGATGACGTCGCGATGGTGCAGGAAATCCGCCAGTTCGCTGACGATGGCCCGCGACTGGCCCGGCACCAGCAATTCCAGATAGTGACCGAGGGTAGCGAGCAATTCCTCCTGGTCGATCACATGCGACAGCGCGATCGCGATCAGGATCAGCAGGGGCACGATCGACAGCAACGCATAGTAGGCCACCGCGCCCGCCAGCAGCAGCCCCTGGTTGGCGCGAAAACTTTTCAGTACCTGGAGCGCGAAGGCGCCCGGGTGCCGCAATACGCGATGCGCCGGGTTATCCATGGACATGGCGGTAGGGGGGCGGCGCACCGCTGCCGTGGATGCCGGATCAACCGGGGCTGGTGATATCGAACACCCGGTTGACCGGCGACGGGCCGAACGATGGATCGGGCACGACCGGCGTCTGGTTCACGCCGGGCTTGCTCCAGTCGCATACGCCGCCGGGAAACACGGCGTTCAGCTGCGTCAGTTGGGCTGCCGTGAATACGACTGCGTAATCCGCCGTGCTGATCGGCTTCAACTGGCACTTCAGCCGGTTGGCCGCCAGCTCGCCGCCCGCCGCCTTTCTGGGAAATCCATAGGACGGCCACCACTGATTGCATTGCGTGTTCGGCTGGCTGCCGAAGGTTTGCGGCTCGGCGATGAATTGCGGATTCGATGCGCGGGTGAAGCAGCCGTCCACGGCTGCCGCCGGCTTGTCGCCGATCACCTTGTCGCGTTGTGAGGCGGCCGATGCATCCGCCTTGTAGGCATCCATCCACTGGATGAAGGTAGTCCAGCCCTGGTTGGCGAGCGCCTGCGCCGATGCGCCGCTGGTCGCCGCCGGGTCGCCGCGCCACATCACATGGTTTTGCGCGCCGCCATTGGCTTGCGCCAGGCGTTCGCGCACGGCGAAATGGAACCACTGGTAATGGTAAGCCTGGTCTTCGTCGTAGGTGCCGGACAGGTCGAATACCGGAATCGTCGCCAGCCCGCCGCTGCCGCCCAGCAGCAGCCCGCTCTGATAGGCGCGCCGGATCGCGCCGGGATCGCCGATGCTGCGCGCCGCGGTGAGATTGGCATCCTGGTCGTAGCCGCCGATGCGCTGATTCAGATCGAGGAATTGCGCCGCCGTGATGAGGCCGGCATTCAACGCTTCCAGGCCGTACTGCACACCGGTATTGTCGAACGGGCGCAAGGCGAATCCGGTGGCCGGATCGATTCCGTAGAGGTTGCGCGCCACGTCGAAAATGGTCGGGCGCGCGCCGCGCGGATTGGCCAGCGGCGCATAGCGCAGCGCGCCGGGAACCGCGGGATTCCATACCGCGGACTGATAGGCGCCAAGGCTGGGGCTGGCCGGCGTCGGGTCGCTCCGGCCGGGAACCGGATCGGTGCGCCCGGCCTGCAGCGCAAGGTCGTACCAGGCGCGCGCGCTCTTGTGGCCGGATACGGCGACCATCTGCGCTTCGGTAAAGCCCGCCACGTTATTCGAGAAAAAGTAATTGCTGAGCAAGCGCGCGTCCAGCGCCGCATTCGCAAGCGTCAGCGTGTCGGGGAAAGTCTGGGACACGAATACGCCATCGAACAGGCCCGGGAAGGCATCGGCGATCTGCAGGCTGGTATATGCGCCGCCGGAGCTGCCGATGCTGGCCGTCCAGAGCGGGACGCCCAGGGTCTTGATGACATGCTCCTTGCCCATCATCGCGCTTTCGCCGGCGACGATGGCATTGCAATCGTTGGCCGGATGCGTCAGCGAATTACCGAACAGCGCGTAGCCTTCGCCCAGGCGAACGAGGTTGTCGCCGGACAGCAGATTGGCGCCGAGGCTGCTGCCCTGCAGATACCAGCCGCCGGTGCAGCCGGAACCCTGCAATGCGATCAGACGCCGGTTCCAGCCCGGCGGCGGCGTCATCGGGCTGGGCGCGGCATCGGCGGCCGGATTGTGCAGAACCGCGTTCTGGTAAATGCCGCGATTCATCGTGCCGGTTTCGACGCGCACCACGAACGGCACCGCCTTGCCCTCCGAGGTCGTGGCCATGGCGACATCGACCGGCAGCGTCGTGGCGGCAGGCAAGGGTTTCAACGCGCCGCCAGACGTGGCTTGATACAGGTACACCACCCGGGTCGGCGCCGAACAGTTGGCGTCGGCCGTGCCCAGGGGCGAGCCGTCAGGCAGCAGGAAATCCTGGGTCTGGCAAATGAAAGGCGTGATCTGCGGTCCGGAAATGACCGGGCCGGTGATCGGATAGTTCGTCATGCCGAGGCTGGCTGACGCGCCGCCGGTGCTGGCGACCAGCGTGTTGGCGCCGTTTTGCAATCCGCTCACGACGCCGGAAAAATGACGCGGATTCGTCGGGTCGGGCTTGAAGGCACCGGTTACCTCTGCGCCGTTCAGGGTTGCCGTCAATGCCGGCGCGGAACCGGAAGCGGGCAGCGCAGGCAGCAGGATATCGATCAGCGCCGTTCCACCGGTAACATAATCGGCCCGCGACGATAGCAACTGCACGCTGGGCGCGCTGGCGGGATTGTCGGATGACCCTGGTGAAACCGGCAGGCCTGGCGTGTTCGGCGTGCCGGGGACGAGCGGCAATGCAGGGGTGTCGCTGCCGCCGCCGCCACCGCCACCGCCACAACCGAGCATGACGCCCGTCACCAGCATCAAGCCGACGACGGTGCGAAGCGATATCCGTGTTCCGCCTGGCGAGTGTCCCATCCGTGCATCCTGTAAAGCGGTTCTCATCGACGCGATCCGGCTTGCTATGTGCTGCAGCGCTTTATTCATGATTTTCACTGGTTCCACCTGCGCATTTCTGGTTTCGCTGTGCCGGCATGCCAGGCATGCCAAACGCCGCGGAGGATTTGTCACCTTATCCAGACAGCAAACCAATGGATTGATTTTGCGCATGCAACGACGAGGTTTATGCAGTGCAATTTTGAAGTGGCGCAAATATGCGGCTGGTTTGCAATGACCGCTTTTGCCCCTTTGATCTTGCACAACATGATTGGTATACCCGTGCCGCATAGTGAATCAGCCCCCCTGCACTACTGCGGGTTGAGGAAAGTCTCAACATCTGAGGAGAATCATGGTGGAAATGGAAAATCCGAGCACGTTCTTGCGCAATGTGTCAAAGCGATGCATTCCGATTGTCTGCCTGCTGGCCTTGTCGGCTTGCGGCGGTGGCGGGGGCAGCAATTCGACGCCCACGCAGCCTTCAACCAGTGACAACAATCCCCCGGTTGTCACACCGCCGGCCGATACGACGCCGCCCGTGGTGACACCGCCGGCCGATACGACACCACCGGTAGTGACGCCGCCCACGCAAGCCCTGGCTTTCGTGTATGTGACGGATCGGACGAATGGTAGCGTGACCAAATGCACCGTCGATAGCGCGACTGGCGCATTGATGAATTGCGGCATGCCGGTGACCGGGTTTGTCAATCCGACCGATATCGTCATCAATGGAAATAATGCGTACATTGCCAGCTTCGGCGGCAACGCGGTGCATCACTGCACCATTGACGCCAATGGCGATTTGTCCGCCTGTACGAATGCGGGCGTCACCGGCATGAATGGTCCGACCGATATCGCTATCCAGGGCGCGACTGCCTATATCGTGAATTTCGGCAGCAATACGATCAGCAAATGCGCGATCGATGCCACCAGCGGCGCCTTGTCCGGCTGCGTCGATTCGGGGGCGCTCGGGTTGAATTCGCCAATCGGCCTGGATATCCGGAATGGATTCGCCTATGTGACGAATGTGGCCGACAATAGCGTCAGCCAATGCACCATTGATGGCGTCACGGGCAATCTGGCCTGCGCCAGCAACAAGAAATACAACACCCTCGGCCTGTTCTCACCCTATGGCATCACGCTGAACGGTACATCGGTATATATCATCAGCCAGGGCGCTCCCGCCACCGCCACTGTACCGATGACGCAGTCCAAGGTCACGCGCTGCACGGTGGATGCGACGACCGGCGATATCGATCCGTTGAGCTGCACGACCGAGACCGGCTTTTCTGTGCCGGATGCGCTGCCCACCGACTGGTACCAGGCCAACAGGATGATCATCAAGGGCAATATCGCGTATCTGGCGAACCGCAACATCAACAAGGTGACGCAGTGCACAGTGAATGGGACCACCGGCGCATTGTCTGCTTGCGTGAACGCTGCATCGGTATTCAATGCGGCGACCGGTATCATCATCAAATAGCAGGGAAGCGTGAAGGTTCCCGCGGCTTGCAGCATGAGCGCAAGCCGCGGATGACGGAAAAAGCGGCCAGCGACCCGGCGCGCGCCATCCGGCAATTGACGAATATGCCGGCAGTATGGGTAAAAATAATGCGATATTCGCAATGAATTCGCGGCAGTTTTAAAATACACCATACTGTATATGGTGCGATGAAAAGGCATGAAAATCTGCTCGCCGGGCGATGCGGCACGCAAAACACCTTGAATCGATACCAATTGGAATGCGGGCCTGCGAGCGGGTAAAATCGTGTCACCCGCGCCTGTGGCGCATGCCAGTCCGAACGAGGTATCCGCAATGGCCCGCCTGACACTTGCCTTTCCCGCAGACCAGTATTATTACTCCACGCTCCTGACCGTCCGGGTGACCGATATCAACGCCGCCAATCACCTCGGCAACGATTCGATGATTTCAATGATTTCCGAAGCGCGGGCGCGTTTCCTGTTCGAGTTCGGCATCCAGGAAACGCGGGGCGACGGCGTCGGCATCATCGTCACCGACCTGGCCACCACTTACAAGGCCGAAGCGCATGCGCGCGACCAGTTGCTGTTCGAGGTCGGCGTCATGGACTTCAACAAGCACGGCGGCGATATCACGTTCCGCATCACCCGCCCGCGCGACAAAGTGCTGGTCGCGATGGCCAAGTCCGGCTTTGTGTTCTTCAATTACAAAACCAACCGGGTCGTGTCAATGCCGGAATCTTTCCATAGCAAGTTTGCCAGGACTAACTGGCTGGACTGAGGCGCCGCAATTCTTCCAGGGTATTGATATTGCGGAATGCCGTTGCATCCGGGAACAGCACTTCGACAAACGCAAGCGAGCGATACCAGCTCTCGATCTTGCGTCCGCCCTCTTGCAGATAGGCCGTCAGATGCGGCAGCAGCGCGGCCTTCACCAGGCAAAACACCGGATGCGGCTGGCGGCGGCCATCTTCCTCGGTGACGGCGACTGCCAGATCCGCATCCTGCGCAATCAGCGCATCGCCCAGGCGCGCCACCAGGTCGGGCGGCAGGAAAGGCGAATCGCACGGCGCGGTCACCAGGTAATCCGTTTCGCAATGTGCCAGCCCGGTCTGCAGGCCGGCTAGCGGCCCTGCAAAGCCGGCCAGCTGATCCGGCCACACCGGGAGCCCGAAACTCTCATACGGCCCCAGATTCTGGTTGGCGTTGATCATCAGCGTGCCGACCTGCGGCGCCAGGCGCATGATCGCATGCAGCACCATCGGCGCGTCGCGAAACGGCTGCAATCCCTTGTCCACGCTGCCCATGCGCGAGCCGCGTCCACCTGCGAGGATCAGTCCGGTAATCCGGTCGGGGTTCAATGTCATCATGTGCCAGTCAGAAACAGCGTGGAGGCGGCGCCTCCGATCCAGATTGCATTGTAAGAGTTTCCGTCATCATGCAACAAGCGCGTGCACAGCTTTCTTGGATCCATCGAGAGACCGGAAGCTCGCCAAGTTTGCGCATTCTCAAATGGCGACCCAATCGCCCGGCTTAGACTGATTGCATTGCAGTAACAGGCAGATGCCAGCGAGAACATGGAAACGGAAGCCATCAAGATAGCCGTGGTGATGCAGCGCATGCCGCTCGTCAATCGCTGGCAGCCCTATCAATGGAGGCCAATCGAAATCACGCTTGGCGACTTGCTGCCCGAGAGGCCGCCGCATTGCCTGCGCGATGACGCAGCCGACACGCGCTGGCTGTTCACCGGCTTTGACATCAGCCTGTTCAGCGACGAGGCCGAAGGGTATTTCCTGAATATCGATTCGCCGTTGCCCTGCTGGTTCGTGATGTGGCGCATTGAACGGACCGGCGACATCGAGCTCGCCGTGCCCCGCTACGTCACCTTGTCCTATAACGAAGCTGCGCGGCTGATGGATGGCGGGGAGCAGGTCGATGCCTTGCCGGCTTCGGCTGCCATCGTCGAGCGCGTGGCCGCTTTCGTGCAGGAACATTACCACCCGGAACCGAAAAAGAAGCACAGGAAACCCTCTTTTGAAGGCGGTGCCGGCGTCGAGCAAATGGCCAGGATGCAGGGAGACACGCATGGACGCTGACAGCTTCTTCGCCCGCTGGTCGCGGCAAAAGGCGCAAGCGGCGCAACGTGAGCAGATGCCGGCAGCGATCGCGCCGGTCGCACAGCCCGAACCGCAGAACCAGCCGCCGCCAACGCTGGATGACGTCGCCAGGCTGACGCCGGATTCCGACTTCACGCCATTCGTTGCGCGCGGGATTGATGAAAACGTGCGGCGCGGCGCAATGAAGAAGCTGTTTGCCGATCCGCATTTCAACGTGATGGACGGGCTGGATGTGTATATCGGCGATTACAGCAAGCCCGATCCGATTCCGGTGCAGATGCTGGCCGCGCTGATCCATGCGCAGGCATTGCTGGACCCGCTGGCGCACCTGGACAACCTGCTGACGCGGCTGCCGGATGCACCGCCGCCCACCGGCCAGGAACCCGAGATGTCAACGGCCCAACCAGCCGATACGGCAGCCCCGGACCTGCCGCCCGCCGACGATGAATTGCCGGCGCCGATTCCCGTTGCCGCGCTGGATGCGGCTTGCCCGTCGGATACGACTACCCATGACGACCCGATTTAACGTCTGCAACTGCAACCGCACCATGCCGCTCGCCGCAGGCGAAGGTGCGGCGCTCGGCACCGTGCTTGGCAGCGGCCCGCTCGCCATCAGCACGCAACTGTGCCGGCGCGAAGCCGGCGTCTATCTCGACGCGCTGCAAGGCGCGGATCGGGTAGTGGTGGGCTGCACCCAGGAACAAGGCCTGTTTGCGGAGCTGGCGCAGCGCAAGGCGGCGACCGTGCCGGTGCGTTTTGTTAACCTGCGCGAATCCGGCGGCTGGGGTGCACAAGCGAAGCAGGCATTGCCGAAGATGGCTGCGCTGCTGGCCGCCGCCGCGCTACCCGATCCGGAACCGGTGCCGGAAGTCAACTATGAATCGGCTGGCAGCGTATTGCTGATCGGGCCGCCGGAGCGGGCGTTGCCGTGGGCCAGGCGGCTCGCGCCGCAACTGGATGTCAGCGTGTTGCTGACCTCCGGCCGCAGCGACGAAGCCTTGATGGAACGGTTGTATCCGGTCTTTTCTGGCGAGAAAATCCGCATTGCCGGCTGGCTCGGCGCATTCAGGGTGCGCTGGGAACAGGCCAACCCGATCGACCTGGAGCTGTGCACGCGCTGCAACGCCTGCGTTGCCGCCTGCCCGGAAGGCGCGATCGGCCTCGATTACCAGATCGATGCCGGCCTGTGCCAATCGCATCGCGCGTGCGTGGCAGCCTGCGGCGCGATCGGTGCGATCGATTTTGCGCGCAGCGCCAGCGCGCGCAGCGGCGAGTTTGATCTGATTCTGGATCTGTCGGAGCGGCCGCTGCTCACGCTGCAACAGCCGCCGCAAGGCTATTTCGCCGCCGGGGCGGATATCGTGAAGCAGGCGGAACAGGCGCTGCAACTGACACAGCTGGTCGGTCGCTTCAGCAAGCCGGTATTTCTTTCGTATAACGACCGGATCTGCGCCCATAGCCGCAACCGGAAGCCCGGCTGCACTGCCTGCATTGATGTCTGCTCGACCGCCGCGATCAGCGATAACGGCGATCATGTCAAGGCCGATCCCTATTTGTGTGCGGGCTGCGGTGCCTGCACCACGGTCTGCCCGACCGGGGCACTGTCGTATGCCTATCCGCGCGCAACGGATCTCGGCCTGCGCATCCGGACCATGCTGGCCGCCTACGCCAGGGCCGGCGGGCAGCATCCGGCACTGCTGCTGCATAGCCAGGAACGCGGCGCCGAACTGATACTGGAGCTCGGGCGGCTGGCCGGCGCCGGTGCGCTGCAAGGCGTGCCGGCGCGGGTGATGCCGATTGACCTGCACCATGTCCCGGCGGTCGGCATCGACGTCTGGCTGAGCGCGATCGCTTACGGCGCGTCCAATGTGCTGGTGCTCGGCACCGGCGAAGAAGCGTCGCAATACATCGATGCGCTCGAACAACAGATCGAGATCGCGCAATCCATTCTGACGCAGCTCGGCTATGCCGGCCGGCATATCGCATTGCTGCGCGCCAAAAGCGCGCAAGAGCTCGACACCGAGTTGCGGCGCGTGCAGCCAGGGCAGACGCCGGCGCAGCGTGCCGGTTTCCATCTCGCCGCCAACAAGCGCAATACGCTCGACCTGGCGCTGGGTCACCTGCACAAGCATGCACCGGCTGCGCCAGTACCGGCGTGCATTGCACTGCCGACCGGCTCGCCCTTCGGCGCAATCAGCGTCAATACGGCGGCCTGCACGCTGTGCATGGCCTGCGTCGGCGCTTGTCCAGCGGGGGCGTTGACCGACAATCCGGATTTGCCGCAACTGCGGTTCATCGAAAAAAATTGCGTGCAATGCAACCTGTGCGCCAGCACCTGTCCGGAACACGCCATCGCCCTCACGCCGCGCCTGTCGCTGACTGCCGAAGCCAGGCAACCGGTGGTGCTGAATGAAGCGCAGCCGTTTTGCTGCATTCGCTGCGGCAAGCCGTTCGGCACCCTGCAGATCGTCGAGAACATGGCGCGCAAGCTGGCCCTGCATGGCGCCTTCGCCGGTAATCCGGAGCGGCTGCGCATGTGTGCCGACTGCCGCGTGGTGGACATGATGGAAAACAGGCGCGAAACCTCGATCCTGGATATGAGGGAATGAGCATGGCGATTGCACAGCCGCTGGAGGCCGAAGCGCCCGACCAGGGCGAGGAAACCGCGCGCGCCGATATGTACGGCTTGCTGGCCGCGCTGTTCTATGCGCCGCCGGCGCAGGCGCTGCTGGACCGGATCGCGGCATCCGGCGGCGATGACGGCAGCCCGCTGGGACGCGCCTGGGGCGACCTGTCGGTGGCTTGCCGCCTGGTCCGGGAAGAGCAGGCGCGGGACGAGTACGAGGCGCTTTTCATCGGCGTGGGCAAGCCGGAGATCATGCTGTATGGCTCGTATTACCTGACCGGGTTTCTGATGGAAAAGCCGCTGGCGGCGTTGCGTGCCGATCTGGCGCATCTCGGCCTGGAGCGCGCGCAGGCGGTAACGGAAAGCGAGGACCATGTCGCCGCCCTGTGCGAAGTGATGTGCTACCTGATCCTGGCTTCGGTCGACCTGGCGACGCAGCAGCGGTTTTTTGCCGCACACCTGCAGCCGTGGGCAGCGGATCTGTGCGCCGCCATCGCCAGCCATCCCGATGCGCAGCTGTACCGCGCGGTCGCGCTGCTGGCACAAGCGTTCATTGAAGTGGAAACCCGGGCTTTCGACATGGCCTGAATCGCGATTCGGGAGTGCCATGCAACCTTCGTTTGTTGTGCATCAATCCGCATTGCTATTGCACACACCCCATCCAAAAACTTTGCGATGATGATAAATCGAAGCATCTTTGCAACGCTCACCATTTGAGGAGGCTAGCATGGCAGAGCAGAACAGGATCGCCAGGAGAAGCTTTTTTACCGGGCTGGGGCTGGTCGCCGTCGCCGGCATCGCGGCGAAACTTTCTTCCCGGAGCGAAGCGCCTGATAGCGTGCAATCCGTGCCTGCGGAGCCTGACGGCAACGGTTACAGGCTGACGGAGCACGTCAGGAAATACTACCGGACAACCAAAATCTAAACGTCAAGGGGGATGACCATGCTGTTGACTCGCAAGGGCCAGTCAGGCCAGCGCGCATCCGATCGTTTTATTACCGGTCTTTCTGACAGCTTGTCGCGCGCGCTGCCGACCATGGACCGGCGTGCCTTCCTGAAACGATCCGGCATCGGCATTGGCGTTGGCATTGCCGCCAGCCGGCTCAACCTGATCCGGGAAGCGCAGGCGGCCAACGGCGACCAGTCCGCCGCCGGCAAGCCTGTCGTGCGGCGCACCGTATGCACGCACTGCTCGGTCGGCTGCGCGGTCGATGCGGTGGTCGAGAACGGCGTCTGGGTGCGGCAGGAACCGGTGTTCGATTCGCCGCTCAACCTTGGCGCGCATTGCGCCAAGGGCGCGGCGCTGCGCGAGCATGGCCATGGCGATTACCGGCTGAAATATCCGATGAAACTGGTCAACGGCAAATACCAGCGCATCAACTGGGATCAGGCGCTGAACGAGATTTCCGGGAAACTGCTCGACATGAAAAAGACCAGCGGCCCGGATTCGGTGTTCTGGGTCGGCTCCTCCAAGCACAACAACGAGCAATCGGCGCTGCTGCGCAAGTTCGTATCCTTTTTCGGCAGCAACAACTGCGACCACCAGGCGCGTATCTGCCATTCGACCACGGTGGCCGGCGTGGCGAATACCTGGGGCTACGGCGCGATGACCAACAGCTACAACGACATGCAGAACGCCAAGGCGGTGATGTATATCGGCTCCAATGCGGCCGAGGCGCACCCGGTGTCGATGCTGCACATGCTGCATGCCAAGGAAACCGGCACCAAAATGATCGTGGTCGATCCGCGCTTCACCCGCACTGCGGCCAAGGCCGACCAGTATGTGCGGATTCGTTCCGGCACCGACATTCCGTTCCTGTACGGCATGTTGTATCACATTTTCAAGAACGGCTGGGAAGACAAGAAGTACATCAACGACCGCGTGTACGGCATGGACAAGGTGCGCGAGGAAGTGATGAAGTGGACCCCGGACAAGGTGCAGGATGCCTGCGGCGTGCCGGAAGCGGAAATGCTGATGGTGGCCGAGACCATGGCCAAGAACCGGCCGTCGAGCCTGGTGTGGTGCATGGGCCAGACCCAGCACACGATCGGCAACGCGATGGTGCGCGCGTCGTGCATCGTACAGCTGGCGCTGGGCAATATCGGCGTTTCCGGTGGCGGCGCCAATATCTTCCGCGGCCATGACAATGTGCAGGGTGCGACCGATGTCGGCCCCAACCCGGATTCGCTGCCGGGCTATTACGGCCTGGCGACCGGTTCCTGGAAGCACTGGGCAGCGGCATGGGGCGTCGATTACGAATGGATCAAGAAGCAGTTTGCGTCGCAGGAGCTGATGGAAAAATCCGGCACCACCGTGTCGCGCTGGATCGATGCGGTGCTGGAAAAGAATGAATGGATCGACCAGCCCAGCAATGTCAAGGCCATGGTGTTCTGGGGCCATGCGCCGAACTCGCAGACGCGTGGCCTCGACATGAAAAAGGCGTTCGACAAGCTCGACCTGCTGGTGGTGATCGATCCGTACCCATCGGCCACCGCGGCGATGGCGGCAATGAAGGTGGATGGCCAGCAGCTCAATCCGAACCGTGCGGTGTACCTGCTGCCGGCGGCGACGCAATTTGAAACCTCGGGTTCGGTGACGGCATCGAACCGCTCGCTGCAATGGCGCGAGAAGGTGATCGAGCCGCTGTTCGAGTCGCGCACCGACCAGATGATCATGTACCAGCTGGCGCAAAAGCTCGGCTTCGGCAAGGAACTGGTGGCGAAGATCAAGCTGGTGCCGGGCAAGGGCGGCATGATGGAGCCGGAGCCGGAAGACATGCTGCGCGAAATCAATCGCGGCAGCTGGACCATCGGCTATACCGGCCAGTCGCCGGAACGGCTGAAGGCGCACATGCGCAACATGCAGCTGTTCGACGTCAAGACCTTGCGCTGCAAGGGCGGCAAGGATGCGGCCACCGGCTACGACCTGACCGGCGACTATTTCGGCTTGCCATGGCCGTGCTACGGCACGCCGGAACTCAAGCACCCCGGCACGCATGTCCTGTACGACACGCACCTGCATGTGATGGATGGCGGCGGCAACTTCCGCGCCAACTTCGGTGTCGAACGCGAAGGCGTGAACCTGCTGGCAGAGGATGGTTCGCATTCGCTCGGCGCTGAAATCACCACCGGCTATCCGGAATTCGACCATATCCTGCTGAAGAAACTCGGCTGGTGGGACGAGCTGACCGATGTGGAAAAGAAGGCGGCGGAAGGCAAGAACTGGAAGACCGACCTGTCCGGCGGCATCCAGCGCGTATGCCTGAAGGTGCATGGCGTGCATCCGTTCGGCAATGCCAAGGCGCGCGCGCTGGTATGGAATTTCCCCGATGCAGTGCCATTGCATCGCGAGCCGCTGTACGGCACCCGCCCCGACCTGGTGGCGCAGTACCCGACCCACGATGACAAGAAAACCTTCTGGCGCCTGCCGACGCTATACAAGACGGTGCAGCAAAAGAACGTGGAAAACAAGCTGTACGAAAAATTCCCGATCATCCTGACGTCGGGCCGGCTGGTCGAATATGAAGGCGGCGGTGAAGAGACGCGGTCCAATCCCTGGCTGGCGGAGCTGCAGCAGGACAACTTCGTCGAGATCAATCCGAAGGCGGCATCCGATCGCGGCATCCGCAACGGCGACTATGTGATCGTATCGACGCCGACCGGCGCGCGCCTCAAGGTCAAGGCGCTGGTAACGCCGCGCGTCGGGCCGGATACCGCGTTCATTCCTTTCCATTTTTCCGGCTGGTGGCAGGGCAAGGACATGCTCGAATATTACCCGGAAGGCGCGGCGCCGATCGTGCGCGGCGAGGCGGTCAATACCGCGACCACCTACGGCTACGACTCTGTGACGATGATGCAGGAAACCAAGACCACGATCTGCAATATCGAACGCTACAACGCTTGAGGAGATCAGACAAATGGCGCGCATGAAATTCATCTGCGATTCCGAGCGTTGCATCGAGTGCAATAGCTGCACGACCGCCTG
>DATEZO010000075.1:0-3865 GCA_035255485.1 Burkholderiaceae bacterium | reverse complement strand
TCGAGAAGCTGCTGGGCGGGCGCGCCGTCAGCGCGTGAGCGCAGGGCTTGCCGTCTCAATGCGCGGTTCGCGGCATCATTCCAGCGGCGCCAACTGCACGTTGGCGCGTCCTTTGTCCTTTGCCTGGTACATCGCCATGTCCGCGCTCTTCATCAGGGTCTTGCTGTCGCTGCCGTGATCCGGATACAAGGCAGCGCCGATGCTGGCGGAGATGTTGAAGGTGTGGCCCGCGATTTCATAGGGATCATTGATATGCTGCAGGATTTTCGTGGCGACCAGCATCACGTCCTGCGGGCTTTCGATATCGAGCAGCAGCACCACAAATTCGTCGCCGCCCAGCCGCGATGCCGTGTCGGACTCGCGCATGTTTTCACGCAGGCGCTTTGCCACTTCCTTGAGCAGCAGATCGCCGTAGGCATGGCCGAAGTTGTCGTTGACCGGCTTGAACTTGTCGAGGTCGATAAACAGCAGCGCGGCGTGACTGTGGCTGCGCTTGGCATGGGACAGTGCCAGCGCGAGGCGCTCGTCGAGAAGCTTTCTGTTTGGCAGCCCGGTCAGTGCGTCATAAAGCGCCAGCTGCATGGCCTGATTCGCCGCATGCAGGGCGCGCGCACGATCGTCGAGGAACAGCCAGATCAGCAATGCCACCATCAGGCTGATGCTGATGCCGGCATGCAGGATCAGGCGCGGCCGGCCGGACGCGATGCGCTGGACGAAGTCTGGGGTTGCGGTGGTGACCACGGTCCAGGTGCGGTTGCCCAAATCGATCCGGTCGATTCGCTCCACGCCGGTGTTGCCATGCTTGGGGCCGGACTCGAACATCAGTCGATCCGGCGATACTTCATTGCCGTCATAGATGGCAATGTCAAGATCTTCCGCCTGTGCATTGTTAATGCCGTGCATGAAGTCTTTCATGCGGAAAGGGGCATAGACCCAGCCGACCAGATTGTCCTGGCGCCGGGCGTCAGGCTTCTGCAATGCCGCTTGATCGTAGACCGGCAGGTACATCAAAAATCCTGACTGCACCTCGCCGCCTGCTTCCTGCACCAGCTTAACCTTGCCGGTGACGGCGGCTTGGCCGGTGACGAACGCTTGCTGCATGGCTTCCCGGCGGATCGGGTTTGAATACATGTCATAGCCGAATGCGCGCAGGTTCTTCCCGGTGAAGGGTTCCAGGAAAATGATGGACGTGTAGACTTCCCGCTCTTTGTCAGGCCAGACAGTGTAATTGGGAAAACCCTCGGCGCGCACTGCCGTCACATGCTGTTTCAGCCCGGACGGCGGGATCAGCAGGGCAAAGCCGATGCCCTGAATTCCCGGATAGTTTTGAGGCAGCGCGAGCGCCTCGACAAACGCATGGAACTGGTCGCGCGTAACGGTCTTGTTGGCATGAAACAGTCCTTTTGTCGCATGCAAGACCTGCTCGTAAATCGCCAAACGCTGTTGGATCGCATTGTTCGACTCGCGTACACGGAAGTAAAAGCCGGTGTATTGCGTTTGCGATTCCGTCTCGCGCGCCGTGTTCCATAGCTTGTAGGTGATGAAAAGAGCGAGGATCAGCGTAATGACCGTCAGCAAATCCCGCGCCAGAAAGAGAGTCAGAATTTCCCGCTTGCGTTGTTCGGCCTGTCTCATGCTCGAAGTCGGCGGGAAAAATGCCCGCTGTTCACAATTTATTTGGAATGCGACGATCAGCATAAAGGCGCGATACATGCCGCACCTTGTGTTTTTGCACTGATAAAGGCGTTATTCGTCCTTCAGACAGGAAAATCGGGAAAGGGTTTGCGGAAAGACTGACTAATTTTCCTGCCACCAAAAATTCCAGGTGGCGCCGGCAGTGCGAGAGGGGGGCATGTTGTGCGGGAAGCCTGGCGGCTTCCCGCTTGGTTGGATTAATGCAGTTTGACCGACGGTGTGACCTTGGTGCGTATCCAGTGAGACAAGGTCTCGGCCGCCATGCGCATAAAGCCGTGCAGCGACATCACATGCTTTTGGTACATGAGCTGGTACAGCCAGCGCGCCATCAGGCCACCCACCAGCACTTCCCGCCCAGTTGTGCTGCCGATCAGGACGCCGACCGCCTTGGATGGCCCAAGCGACACCAGCGACCCGTAATCGCGGTAGCGGAAATGCGGCAAGGCGGATTGTTGCGGCCGCGCCAGCACTTCAGCCAGGAACATCGCCTGCTGGTGCGCCACCTGCGCGCGCGGCGGAACCGCCGCGCCCTTGACCGGGCAGACATAGCTGGAGCAGTCGCCGATGGCAAACACGTTGGCATCATCCTTGGTCTGCAGGCTGGGCGTCACCTCGATCTGCTTCAAGCGGTTCAGCGACAATCCCAGCGTCGTCGCGATCGCCGGTCCCTCGACTCCCGCGGCCCACATCGTAATGTCGGACGCATGGCGCCGTCCCGTGCTGTCGACGACCGCATCGGCTTCGACGCGAGCGACCGTGGTATCAGTGCACACTTCCACTCCGAGCCAGCGCAAATGGCGCGCGGCGCGTTTCGAGACTGCCGGATGCAGCGGCGGCAGCAGGCGTTCTCCGCGCTCGATGATGCGGATGCACACGTCACGCACCGGATCGAGCGAGTGCACGTTGTACCTGGCCAGCGTTTGCACCGTGTGGTTCAGTTCAGCCGCCAGTTCCACGCCGGTTGCGCCGCCGCCGACGATGACGATGTTGACCGCCGCCCGCGTATCGCCGCCGGACGTGCCGCGGCTGCTGGCCGCCATGCAGCTGCCGATGAAGCGCTTGCGGAAGACTTCCGCCTGCTGCACGCTGTCGAGCGTGAGCGAATGCTCGGTCGCGCCGGGGATCTGGAAGAAGTTGGTCACCGCGCCGAATGCCAGCACCAGCTTGTCGTAACGGAGGCTGCGGCGTGGCAGCACTTCGGTGCCGTCTTCGCCGCAATACGGCCCGACGTCGATGCACTGCGCCTGGCGGTCGATAGCGGTGACCTCGCCGCAGACGAACTGGAAATGGTGTTCGGCCGCCTGCGCCGAATACTCGACCTGATGCACTTGCGGATCGAGCTTGCCTGACGCCACCGCATGCAGTAGCGGCTTCCAGAAATGGGTCGGCCAGCGGTCCACCAGCACGATCTTGGCGCGTCTTTGGCGGCCAAGGTTATTTCCCAAACGCGTGGCCAGTTCGAGTCCGCCGGCGCCTCCTCCCACGATGACAATGGTTTGCATATCGCGTCTCCAGACAAATTGAAAATTCGGTATTCAAGGCTGCCCGCAGGGCACGGCACCGGCCGCCACTTTGCAAAGCGGCAGGGTGCACGTCAGCCGCACGGTTATCCCATGCATCGGTGGTGCTGCATCAGTGACGACTGTTCCGGCGTTCCGCCGGTCATCCTCTGCCGGCCTGCTCGCGGATGGCTGGCTATTACATGCTTGCGCGCAGCGCCATCGGCTGCCGGGAGGTTGCCATAACAGGCTGGTGGCCTTGCTTGCTCGACTTCAAGGCGTCAAATGTGACGAAAGCGGCGGCCTTGGACGGCGGTGCTTTGCGGCTCGCCAGATTGCGCAATTCCTGCAGGTTCGGGCACCACAGGTCCGCGCCGGAGATGCGCGCGATATCCTTTTCATAGGGCGTGGAAGCGACAGTCCAGACGCCCGCCTGCTGCGCGGCCCGCAGCGCCGGAGCCGAGCCGTCGATTGCCGCGCATTGTGCTGCCTCGACGCCCACGGTGCGCAAGACGAGGTGGTAAGGGCCATTGTCGCTGGATGAATTGAAATTCGCGCCGCTCACCACGACCGCGAA
Source organism: Burkholderiaceae bacterium (assembly GCA_035255485.1). GTDB lineage: Bacteria > Pseudomonadota > Gammaproteobacteria > Burkholderiales > Burkholderiaceae_D > DATEZO01. The sequence continues at coordinate 94 of DATEZO010000075.1, read as the reverse complement.
CATCTTGGTCAGCGCGTCGCCAAACGCGCGGTCGAGCAGGGCGGTCGCCGTTTGCACTGGCATGTCGGTGACGATGGCCAGCTTGCAGCCGCTC
>DATEZO010000074.1:0-3996 GCA_035255485.1 Burkholderiaceae bacterium | reverse complement strand
ACGGATTAAATGCCCTGGAATGCCTGCCGCGCCCGCGCGCTCCAGCGTCAGCTGCAAGCGGGCAATCCAGGGGCTGACGGCATTCGACTCGCCATCCTTCCAGGCTTGCCAGGAGACGACCACTTCATGACTGGTTTGCAGGAGCTCCGTCAAATCGCGCAGTTGCTGGCGTTGCCGGCTTTCGCGTGTGGCAAGCCCGAGTTCGTGCCGCACCGCATTGGCAAAGAACAGCGTTTCATTGGGTCTTGACGGCAGATGGTCCGCATCCGCGCCGGCCAGCAGCACCGCATCGAACGATCTCAGATGCGCGCCATTCAACGGCAGCATGACGACGCGCTTGTCCGCTGCGGCGACCATGAAAGGCGCGGACTCCAGTTCCAGGTCAAGGAATGCACGCCACTCCGCAAATGAGAACGCATGCTCCAGCGTCCGGCAATCCGACTCAAGCCGGTCCAGTACGGCGATCACCTGGCGGCCGGCCTCGTCAGCGTCAAGCGCGGTGCGCATCTGCATCGCGTCGAGCGTTGCGCTGGTGGCGGCGATCCATTCCGGCAAGGTCTTGCGGCCACCGGCAAATCGCCTGGCCTGCTGCGCCATCCGCGTAATCAATGCGCATTCGGCTGGCAAATCGGCCAGTGCGGCATCGATGGCATCCCACCCGCCGGACACATTGGCGCTACGCAGCGCAGCTTCGATTGCCATGACCAGCGTGGACTTTTCTGCAATATCGCCAAACATGAAAGGGGATTTCAGCAGATCGAGCAATGTCCTGGTTTCCGCGCGCGCCGCCACGACATCCAGCCAGGCCGCAATGGCCGCGGCGGCGCGGGTGGTGGATAATTTCCAGCCGGTTTCATCCGAGACGGCGATGCGCGCCCGTTCCAGCAAGGCGCGAATACGGCGCGCGACCACCCGATCCTGCGGGATGATCGCAATGCTCGATTTGCCCGCGCCCAGCCATTCAATGATGGTTTGCGCGCCCTGGATTGCTTCATCCTCAAGACTTTTCGCTTCGTACAGGGACAGGCACTGCGGTGTCCTGATCTTCACACCGGAGTCGGGCACGCCGGTATCGCCCATGCCTGACAATTCACGCCAGGCGACTGCATAAGCCGGCTCCACCGCACCGGGGCGCCAGTCCAGCGTAATCGGCAGCACATTTTGGCGCTCGCCATATGCAGTTAAAAAAGCCGTTTCAAAAGCGGTCGGCTCAACCGGCGTTACCCATGCCAGTGGCGCATCGGCGCATGCCGCCAGCCGCATCATCTGTGCGAAGCGCGCAGCGTATGCGTCATTGGCGTCAAGCTGGGTTTTCCAGATGGTCCAGACCAGTTGCGCCTCATCCGACAACAGTGCACGCGCCGAGGGCGGCAACTGCTCCAGCGCGGCCTGCCAACGCGTATCGGCAGCATCGGGCACGAGCTGGATCGCCGGCAGCAATGCCTGCGTCAATTCATCGCATAGATTCAACAGCATCTGTGCCAGCGGCAATAAATCCGTATTGCGTCGCGCGCTGAATAGTTTCTTGAGCCATGCGTGCTGCCGCAATTCCGCGTACAGTGGCATCAGCCGCGCGCTTTCGGAAGCCGGAGGAGAGAATGCCGGTTGCAACGCCATCCATGCCGACAAGGTGGTGATACGCGGCGGAATGAATGTGCGCGGCATGCGGCTGGCCAGTGCCGCCTTCAAGCGCTGTGCGTGAACCAAAGTCGGCACAACGACTCGTATGGACAGCAGGTCAGGCGACTGTCCGCCATTTCCTGCCATTAGCAGTTCGCTCTTGATCAAGGTACGAGCAACCTCTTCCCAGAATGCTGCGCAAGGCTTGATGGATAGAGGAAGATGCAGCATTGATAGCCCAGAAGACGACGACGAAAAGAAGCAAAGCGCACACGAAAAATCATTGCAGATATTGTATTTCCGCAATGCATTTTATGCGAGATGACATGAAAATTGATCTTGCCGGCTATACTTTCTGTGAAAATCGGTTATGATTTCTCCAATATCCCGCTGCATCATCCCCTGCTGTACCATTCGACGATCTTGAATCGGTGCATAATGCCATCACATTTCAATTGCATTCCAGCAGTGTTAACATCGGGCATGCAAGTATGTCTGATGCATTATTCAAGCATCACTTAATTCATTTATCCCCTCGCATTGAGGAAGTCATGAGCGAAAATATCAAGTACATTACTGATGCATCATTTGAATCGGACGTATTGAAATCCGACAAGCCGGTATTGGTGGATTTCTGGGCCGAATGGTGCGGCCCCTGTAAATCGATTGCGCCGATCCTGGAAGAAGTGGCGAAGGAATATAACGGCAAACTGCTGATTGCAAAGATGGATGTGGACGCCAATCAGGCGGTCCCGGCCAAATTCGGCATCCGCGGCATTCCAACCCTGATTCTTTTCAAGAATGGCGTACCCGCTGCACAAAAAGTCGGCGCAATGGCAAAGGGCCAGCTGACGTCGTTCATCGATAGCAATATTTGAATTGACAGCCGCAATGCGCTCGCATCGCGGCCTGTTTCCAGTATTGTGGACAGAATGCTGTTGCGCCGGGTGCCGTCCCGCTTTCATGATGTTCAGGACAGAGGCACCGCTACGCCAAACTCTGTTCCTCTTTTATAATGTCAGGACAGAGTACCGCACGCCAAACTCTGTTCCGCAATTTGATTGATTACCACGCAGTTCCCTCCCCCACCTTTTTTACGCTCCCGTCCCGGGACACTCTATAGACTATGCATTTATCCGAACTCAAGGCGCTGCATGTTTCAGCCCTGCTGGACATGGCGATCAGCCTCGAAATAGACAACGCAGCGCGCATGCGCAAACAGGAATTGATGTTCGCCATCCTGAAGAAGCGCGCAAAATCAGGCGAACAGATTTTCGGCGATGGCGCCCTTGAGGTTTTACCCGACGGTTTTGGGTTCCTGCGCTCGCCCGATGCCAGTTACATGGCATCTACCGACGATATTTATATTTCACCCTCGCAAATCCGTCGTTTCAACCTGCATACCGGGGATTCGATTGAAGGTGAAGTGCGCACCCCCAAAGACGGCGAACGCTATTTTGCCCTGGTCAAGGTAGACAAGGTCAACGGCGAATCGCCGGAAGCATCCAAGCACAAGATCCTGTTCGAGAACCTGACTCCGCTGCATCCGAACAAGCCGCTGCCGCTGGAACGCGACATGCGCGGCGAGGAAAACATCACCGGTCGCATCATCGACATGATCGCCCCGATCGGCAAAGGCCAGCGCGGCCTGCTGGTCGCATCGCCGAAGTCCGGCAAATCGGTCATGCTGCAGCACATCGCGCACGCAATTACCGCCAACCATCCCGATACCGTCCTGATCGTGCTGCTGATTGACGAACGGCCGGAAGAAGTGACGGAAATGCAGCGTTCGGTACGCGGCGAAGTGGTGGCTTCGACGTTCGACGAACCGGCCACGCGCCATGTGCAAGTCGCCGAAATGGTGCTGGAAAAGGCGAAACGCCTGGTTGAAATGAAAAAGGATGTCGTGATCCTGCTGGATTCGATCACGCGCCTGGCGCGCGCCTACAACACCGTGATTCCGGCTTCCGGCAAGGTGTTGACCGGCGGTGTCGATGCCAATGCCCTGCAGCGCCCGAAACGCTTCTTTGGCGCTGCGCGCAATATTGAAGAAGGTGGTTCGCTGACCATCATTGCAACCGCCCTGATCGAAACCGGCAGCCGCATGGATGACGTGATCTACGAAGAATTCAAGGGCACCGGCAACATGGAAGTGCATCTGGAACGCCGCCTGGCCGAAAAGCGTGTCTACCCCGCCATCAATCTGAACAAGTCCGGCACCCGCCGCGAGGAATTGCTGATCAAGCCGGACCAGTTACAGAAAATCTGGATCCTGCGCAAGCTGATCTACAGCATGGACGAAATCGAAGCAATGGAATTCATTCTCGACAAGATGAAGGCAACCAAGAACAATGCCGAATTCTTCGAGATGATGCG
>DATEZO010000073.1:0-8015 GCA_035255485.1 Burkholderiaceae bacterium | reverse complement strand
GTCGACGGTGCCAAAGTGCTTCGCGAAGCGGTCGGCGTCGATGGTGGCCGAGGTGATGATGACTTTCAGGTCGCGCCGCCTGGGCAGCAATTGCTTCAGATAGCCAAGCAGAAAGTCGATGTTCAGGCTGCGCTCGTGCGCTTCGTCGATGATGATGGTGTCGTACTGCCGCAGCAGCGGATCGGTCTGGGTCTCGGCCAGCAGGATGCCGTCGGTCATCAGCTTGACCGATGCGCCGGACGACAGCGTGTCGGTGAAGCGGACCTTGAAGCCGACATGTTCGCCCAGGGGCGAGCCCAATTCCTGCGCGATGCGCTTGGCGGTGCTGGATGCGGCGATGCGGCGCGGCTGGGTATGGCCGATCAGGCCGGCCTGCCCGCGTCCCAGTTCCAGGCAGATTTTCGGCAATTGCGTGGTCTTGCCGGAACCGGTTTCACCGCAGACAATGATGACCTGATGCGTCCGCAGCGCGCGCGCGATCTCCCCGCGCCGCCCGGATACCGGCAGCTCTTCCGGGAAGCGGATCGGCGGCAACGGGTTGCGAATCGGAGCGGCAGGCGGCGGCGCGACGCGACGTTGCGACTGATTGCGGGCGCCGGGCGTTGTTTTTTGCATAGGTTCAGGTGCAGACATGGCGGGTCGAATTATAATGCGCGTCATGGAAACCCAGAATCAATTTGTCCAATGGCTGCGCTCGGTCGCGCCATATATCCACGCCTTCCGCGGCAAAACCTTCGTGGTGGCATTCCCTGGCGAACTGGTCATGACTGGCGCGCTGCCGGTACTGGCGCAGGATTTGTCGCTGCTGCACGCGCTCGGCATCAAGGTTGTCATCGTGCACGGCTCGCGGCCGCAGGTCGAGGAGCAGCTCGCGCTGCGCAATGTGCAGGCACGCTATCACAACGGCCTGCGCATCACCGATGCGGCGGCGATGGAGTGCGCCAAGGAGGCCGCCGGCGAATTGCGCCTCGATATTGAAGCGGCTTTCAGCCAGGGCTTGCCGAATACGCCGATGGCGCATGCCGCGATCCGCATCATTTCCGGTAATTTCGTGACCGCGCGCCCGATCGGCGTGATCGACGGCGTGGACCTTGAAATGACCGGCGTGGCGCGCAAGATTGCCTATGAAACAATTCATCCGATCCTCGCCGCCGGAGCGCTGGTATTGCTGTCGCCGCTCGGATTTTCGCCGACCGGCGAAGCCTTCAACCTGACCATGGAAGATGTCGCGGTAGCGGCCGCCACGGCGCTGCGCGCCGACAAGCTGATTTTCATCAGCGAAACACCGATGATGACCGACACCGACGGTCGCGACCTGCGCGAGCTGACCGCCGCGCAGGCCGAAGGATTGCTGCGCTCCGGCCATCTGCCGAGCGATACCGGATTTTACCTGCAGCATTGCGTGAAAGCGTCCAGAAGCGGCGTACCGCGCGTGCATATCGTGCCGTTTACCGTTGACGGCTCCGCGCTGCTGGAGATCTTCACGCATGACGGCGTCGGCACCATGGTCAGCTCCGAAAATCTTGAAACCCTGCGCGAGGCCACCATCGAGGACGTCGGCGGCATCCTGAAGCTGATCGAGCCGCTGGAGGCCGACGGCACGCTGGTCAAGCGCGGCCGCGAGCTGATCGAACGTGAAATCGACTACTTCTCGGTGATCGAGCATGACGGCGTGATCTTCGGCTGCGCGGCGCTGTATCCGTTTCCCGCAGAAAAAATGGCGGAAATGGCATGCCTGATCGTCAATCCGGAAGTGCAGGCGCAAGGCGATGGCGAGCGGATTCTGAAGCACATGGAAAACCGTGCGCGCGCAGCGGGATTTACCAGGCTGTTCGTATTGACCACCCGCACTGCCCATTGGTTCTTGAAGCGCGGCTTTGTCCACGCCACGATCGACGACTTGCCAAAAGACCGGCAGCATATGTATAACTGGCAGCGCAAATCGCTGGTTTTGATCAAGAATCTGTAATATCGTGATTCATCCGCTCTACCCTTGCATTTCAGCAGGCGAGCAACCTTTTTTGGAGAGTAACTATGGCCCGCATGGTCCACTGCATCAAATTGAACAAGGAAGCTGAAGGACTGGATTTTCCGCCGTATCCCGGCGAACTCGGCAAGAAGATTTACCAAGGCGTATCGAAGGAAGCCTGGGGCGGCTGGCTCAAGCATCAAACCATGCTGGTCAATGAAAACCGCCTGAACCTGGCCGACGCGCAGGCCCGCAAGTATCTGGCGACGCAAATGGACAACTATTTCTTCGGCAGCGGCGCAGATGCGGCGGCCGGATATGTGCCGCCGTCGAAATAAGGCTGTACGACTGAGCGCCGGAAAACCCTGGCGTGGTGTTGCACGCTAGAACTTCAACGTTTTCACGCCACTCGCGGTGCCGAGCAAACCAATGTCGGCGCCGTGCTGCGCGAACAGCCCCACCGTCACCACGCCGGCAATCGCATTGATCTGCGCTTCCAGGCCTTGCGGATTCGCGATGCGCAATCCAGCCACGTCGATGATGAGACAGCCGTTGTCGGTCACCAGTGGCTTGCCGTCCTTCATGCGCAGTTGCGGCTGGCCGCCCAGCGCGGCCAGCTTGCGCGCCACGACTGCCTGCGCCATCGGGATTACTTCGACCGGCAGCGGGAAGGCGCCGAGCATATCGACCAGCTTGGAGCCGTCGGCGATGCACACGAACTTGTCCGCGGCCGACGCCACGATCTTCTCGCGCGTCAATGCCGCGCCGCCGCCCTTGATCATCGCGCCCTGCGGCGTGATTTCATCGGCGCCGTCGATATACACCGGCATCGAGGCGACTTCGTTCAGATCGAATACCACGATGCCGTGCGACTTCAGGCGCGCTGCGGTGACCTCGGACGACGCAACCGCGCCCTTGATCCTGTGCTTGATCTTGCCGAGTTCATCAATGAAAAAATTGGCGGTGGAACCGGTGCCGACGCCGACGATTTCGCTATCGACCACGTAATCGATGGCGGCGCGGGCAACGGCTTGCTTGAGTTCATCCTGGGTCATGATGTCATTATCGAAAAATGGAAACCGTCCATTTTAACGGAGCGGTAGTACAGCCAGCCACTTTCCGTAAACATTGCTGCAGCGGGCTAGCCAGCATCCGGTGAGGAAGGGTAGACTATTACCAGAAGTAAAACCATTTTCTGGAAACGTATTCAATGAGCAATGCCAAGAATCAGAAGATCATCCTGATAGTAGACGATAGCCGGGTATCCAGAATGCTGACGCGCCAGTTCATTCTCAGCATGCGCGCCGACTGGATGATCGAGGAAGCCGTTACCGGCGAGGAAGCAGTCGACAAACTCGACACCGTTACACCTGACCTGATCTTGCTGGATGTCAACATGCCGGGCATGGGCGGCCTGGCGGCTGTGGAAAAGCTGCGCGAAAAATCGCCATCGGTAAATATTACCCTGATGACCGCCAATGTCCAGGATGCCACACGCAACAAGGCGAGCGCGCTGAGGGTCGGCTTCATCGAAAAACCAGTGACGGAGGCACGCATCCAGCACATCATCGCCATACTGGAAAGCGCCTAATGTTCAATCTCAGCGACATTCAGCATGACGCTCTGATCGAAATCTTCAATATCGGGGTAGGCCAGGCCGCATCGGCAATGAGCAGTATCGTGAATGAAGAAGTGGCGATGTCGGTGCCCGCGATCCTGTTCCAGACGCGCGCCGAATGCGCCAGGACGCTCGGCGCCGGCAAGGACCGCCGCATTTGCGCGATCACGCAGTATTACCACGGCGCATTCAGCACCGAGGCGATCCTGATGTTTCCGGAAGAAAAAAGCCTCGAAATCGTCCGTCTCATGGTCGGGCAAACGCTCTCCATGGAGGAACTCTCGGAAATGGAACAGGAGGCGATGAGCGAAATCGGCAATATTATCCTGAATTCCTGCATGAGCGCGCTGGCCAACACTTCCGGCAAGGAACTGCAAGGTTCGCTGCCCAAATATCATGTCGGCACCAGCGATGAGATCCTGGGCAGCTCCGGTAGCGATTGGGATGGCCTGGTACTGACGCTGAAAATCGATTTCAACATCGAAAAGCACAAGATATACGGCTACGTCGCCTTCCTGCTCGACCTGTCGGCACTGGAAGACTTGCAGCATTACATCGACGAATACCTGCGCAGGATTCCAGGGTGATTTCCGCGGACGCCACGCCCGGCCTGCAGCACTTTCTGCTTGATGGCGTCCTCCAGGCCGTCAAGGTAGGCGTCATCGTGCTCGACGCCAGGCAGCGCATCGTGCTCTGGAACCGCTGGATGGAACAGCATTCTCCCCACCCGGCCGCCGCTGTGCTCGGCCAGCAGTTCGTCGACGTATTTCCCGCCATGGCCAATGGCCGCACGCATGCTGCAATCGTCAGCGCCCTGACCGACAATTTCGCTTCGCTGATTTCGCAGAGCCTGAACAAGGCGCCGTTTCCGCTTTACTATTCCGAGGCCGATGAGATCAGCAACCGGCGCATCCAGCAGGCAGTGCAAGTGATGCCGATCCAGGTCGCGACGCTGCCGCGTCACTGCCTGGTACAGATTACCGATGTCAGCATAGCGGTCACGCGCGAACGAAAACTGCGCGAACTGGCGCTGGAACTGCAATCGCAAACATTCCTGGATGGTCTCACGGGAATCGCCAACCGGCGCCGTTTCGATGTTGACATCAACCATGAATTCCGCCGCGCCAAGCGCACTGGCGCACCGTTATCGCTGGTAATGATCGATGTCGATTCCTTCAAGAGGTACAACGATAATTACGGCCACCAGCAAGGCGACTGGTGCCTGGCGCAAATCGCCACTGCGCTGTCTCGCACGCTGGAACGCTCGAGCGATCTGCTGGCGCGTTACGGCGGCGAGGAATTCATGGCGATCCTGCCCGACACGGACAGCCATGGCGCGCTGCAGATCGCCGAGATAATGCGTGCGGAAATCGAAGCGCTGGCGCTACCGCATGCCTATTCCGACGTGGCAAACCATGTAACGGTCAGTCTCGGGGTAGTCACCCAGGTACCACACCAGCATGCCGCGATCGTGCACCTGATTGGCGCTGCCGACCGCGCGCTCTACAAGGCCAAGAGCTCCGGGCGCAATTGCGTCGCGGTGTCCGACAATCATCCTGTTCCGCTCATGCAATGACCGCATCGACAAGCTGCTGGTGGCGCGCCTTGCGTTAAAATCATACTGGCACATGTATTTTTAAATGCCAGCGTATTCATTGCGAATATTGCAGAATTTTTACCCATACTCCCCGTAAAATCGATATTCGCTGCAGTTTCAACGCTGTGGAATGCTTCATTTGGCCGGGAGCCGTTAAAACGCACGCCATCATTCGGAATGCGTCCGCCTGCTCATTCGCTTGCCCGCAATCGGCTGGCCACTGCGGCCAGCGCAGTGATTTTCGCCCAGTCGGCCGCCTGAACCGCTTCTTTCGGCGTCAACCAGGAACCGCCGACACAGGCGACATTTTTGCAAGCAAGAAAGCGCGGCGCCGTGTCGATCGAAATGCCGCCGGTGGGACAGAACATCATGTCAGGCAGGGGGCCGGCGATTGCGTCCAGCATGCCGACGCCGCCGGCCGGCACCGCCGGAAACAGTTTCAGCTGCCGGAATCCCTGTTCACGCGCCGCCATCACTTCGGACGGCGTCATCACACCCGGCAGCAACGGCAGGCCGCTCGACCTGGCGGCGGCGATCAGGGCCGGCGTCAGTCCGGGCGAGACGCCGAAGACGGCGCCGGCATCGCGCGCAGCGGCGAATTCTTCCGGCTGCGTCAGGGTGCCGACACCAATGATCGCCTCCGGCACCTGTTGCGCCATGGCGCGGATCGCGGCCAGGCCGTGCACCGTGCGCAACGTGACTTCAAGCACCCGGATACCGCCGGCAACCAGTGCCTGCGCCAGCGGCACCGCATGCTCGATACGATCGATCGCAATCACCGGAATCACCGGTGAAGCACGCAAAATCTCAAGCAGGTTTGCCATCGGCCACTCTCCTGTTGGCGTTGATCAGATAATCCTCGTCCGAGGAAGAACCTTCCGGTACATGCAGCGGGTTGTCGTTTTCTTGCGGCAGGTGCAGGGGCGGCGGCAGGCCGAATGTCGCGGCGCCCTGCTCCGCTTCGCTGACTGCGCCCCGGAACATCGCAAACAGTTCGCGCCCCATGCCGGTCTGGTTGGCCGACAGGTCGACCGCTGCCATCGGGCGCGCCGCCAGTTCACTGTCGGAGGCCAGCACCTGCAGCACGCCGGCCTCCGCATCCAGCCGAATCAGGTCGCCGTCGCGCACGTGCCCAAGCGCCCCGCCGGCCAGCACTTCCGGCGACACATGGATCGCAGCCGGCACCTTGCCTGACGCGCCCGACATGCGGCCATCGGTGACCAGCGCCACGCGGCGGCCGGCATCCTGCAGATTGGTCAGCGCCGGCGTCAGCGCATGCAACTCCGGCATGCCGTTGGCGCGCGGCCCCTGGTAGCGCACCACTGCGACGAAATCGCGATCCAGCTGGCCCGCCTGGTACGCCTGCATGAAGGCTTCCTGCGAGTCGAAGACAAGCGCCGGCGCTTCGACGATGCGATGCTGCGGCTTGACGGAAGACACCTTGATCACCGCGCGGCCCAGATTGCCGGAGAGCAGCCGCAATCCGCCATCTGCGGAGAATGGCTGCACCACGGGCCGCAGCACATCGAGATCGGCACTGGCCGGCGGCACGGCGCGCCAGGCCACCGCTTCGCCCTGCAGAAACGGCTCGGCGCAATGGGCGCGCAAGCCATGCCCCAATACCGTCGTCACGTCTTCGTGCAATAGCCCCGCATCCAGCAGTTCGCGCAGCACGAAACCGACGCCGCCGGCGGCGTGGAAATGGTTCACATCGGCATCGCCGTTCGGATAGATACGGGTCACCAGCGGCACCACTGCGGACAGCGCATCGAAATCGTTCCAGTCGATCACGATGCCGGCCGCTTTCGCGATGGCCACCAGATGCAGCGTATGGTTGGTCGAACCGCCGGTCGCCAGCAGCGCAATGATGGCGTTCACAATCGATTTTTCATCCACCACACGACCGACCGGCAGGTAATGCTCGCCCAGCGCGGTGATTTCCGCCGCGCGGCGCGCACCGGCAGCGGTCAGGGCATCGCGCAGCGGCGTATTCGGTGGAATGAAGGCGGCGCCCGGCAAATGCAGTCCCATCACTTCCATCAGCATTTGATTGCTGTTGGCGGTGCCGTAAAAAGTACAGGTGCCGGGTGCATGGTATGACTTTGCTTCCGACTCCAGCAATTCCTCGCGCCCGACCTTGCCCTGCGCATATAGCTGGCGGGTCTTTGCCTTGACGGCATTGGCGATCCCAGTGGTCATCGGTCCACCCGGGATGAAGACCGCCGGCAAGTGTCCGAAATGCAGCGCGCCGATCAGCAAGCCCGGCACGATCTTGTCGCAGACACCGAGATACACCGCCGCATCGAACATGTTGTGCGACAGCGCAATGGCGGTTGCCATGGCAATCGTGTCGCGCGAAAACAGCGACAGCTCCATGCCGGGCTGGCCTTGCGTTACGCCATCGCACATCGCCGGCGTCCCGCCCGCAAACTGCGCCACACCACCCGCGGCACGCACCGCTTCCTTGATGATCTGGGGAAAGCGCTCGAACGGTTGATGCGCCGACAGCATGTCGTTATACGCGGAGACGATCGCGACGGACGGATTTTTCCGCTGTTTCAGGCGCATCTTGTCTGCGGAGGGAAAAGCGGCAAACCCGTGCGCCAGATTGGTACAGGACAAGGCGCTGCGCTGCACGCCCTGATGGCGCGCAGCGTCCAGCCGTGCCAGATAGCTGGCACGGCTGGGACGGCTGCGCTGGACGATGCGCTCGGTAACGGCGGCAATTCTGGAATGAAGAGTCATCACGCGATCCTATTGAACATTTCATGCAATATGGCAAGCCAATGCCAGCCGCAAAGTGTCGTCATCTGCCTGATTTACACCATGCC
>DATEZO010000072.1:0-5920 GCA_035255485.1 Burkholderiaceae bacterium | reverse complement strand
GGGTCGGGTTGGAATCGACCTGGAAAATCACGGGTCCGCCCGAAAAGCTCGAACCGTTGCCCACGCTCACGGGCGCCAGCATGGCCATCAGATTCGACTGGCCGGTGGCATTGGCCTGGTTGCCCAGGCCGCCGCGCACGGTGGCCATGGCTTGATGGTCGAGGGCGTGATCGAGAGCCAGGTCTTTGATCAATAAAGTGGATGTCATTGCGTTCTCCTAAAGGGTGGTTGGTAAGTGGGTGAGCAGGTAAGTGGCGCTCGAGGGGGATATTGCAGGGAGCGTGCCAGCCTGCGGCCCTGGCGGGGAAGCAGAGATAAGGTCTTGAAAAATAAAGGATTTCAAGAAGGTGACGGGTATCGTGGCAAAGGGTATTGCCATGGAGGCAGGGGAGAAGTGATGGGGGCGACCCAACAGCGGGCAAAGCGCTGTTGGGCAGCGCGCAACAGCTGCCGATCCAGTGCCATGCCATGCCGCACTGAAAGAAGAATCAACGAAAAATCAATAACCGTCCTTTTATTGTCTGGCAATATGAATTCGCAGATACCGCTCATGTCTGAGTGTCTAGTAACCCAAATGACAAGAGGGCACGCATTGTGAGAATATTCAGATGAATTCATAGGTCCGCGATGACACGGGAATGCGATGTAAAGCCATATGGCAAATCTTGCTCACGCGATTAGTCTCTTTCGAAGCGGTGCGCTGTCGCGCAGCGATTTCTTTGCGCAGGTCGATAGTGTCCTGGCGATGGATCAAGCCAATGCGGTGCGCCTGCTGGAGACTCTTGTCGAAGAACACGCCAAAACCCCGCTACCGCCTGATGTGTATGCAGAGGTACAACGACGGATTGCGGGCGTGGTGGAATCGAGGCAGGGTTTGGGACCGGATGAAACTTGCGTACAGACAAAACCCGGTGATCGTGCAACGCCACAACCGACGTCGTCGGCACGCGGGTCGACTGGTATTCCCAATGATGAGCAGTCCGACGCAGCGCCGGAACGAATAAAGGGTGTCGGTGATACCTTGAATGGCCGTTTCGTGCTGGAGGAATGCATCGGTTTTGGCGGTATGGGGACCGTGTACAAGGCGCTGGACCTGCGCAAGCTGGAAGCGTCCGACCGTAAGCCGTACATCGCGATCAAGGTCCTCAATGCCCAGTTTCGCGGCCATCCGAAGTCGCTGATTGCCTTGCAACGCGAAGCCAGGAAAGCGCAGACGCTGGCGCATCCGAATATCGTCTCGGTGTATGATTTTGACCGCGACGGGTCGATGGTTTACCTGACCATGGAATATTTGTCGGGTAAGCCGTTGAGTCGAACGCTGCGGATGCCGGACTTCAAGGGAATGCCTTATGTCGAAGCCATGCGCATCGTCAATGGCATGGGCAAAGCGCTAGCGTATGCGCACGAGCGCGGGTTTGTCCATTGCGATTTCAAACCGGCTAACGTATTTTTAACCGATTCCGGTAACGTGAAAGTCATTGATTTTGGGATCGCGCGCGTATTCCAGAAGCCCGAAGAAGAGGCGGATGCCACCGTTTTTGATGCAGGCAGCCTCGGCGCACTGACCCCGGCGTATGCCAGCCCCGAGATGCTGGAGCACCGCGAACCGGACCCGCGCGATGACATCTACGCGCTGGCTTGCATTACCTACGAGTTGCTGACCGGACGCCACCCGTTCGATCGTTTGTCTGCAACGCAGGCGCGTGACGCAGGGATGAAGCCGCAGCAACCAAAGAATCTGGGGCGCAGCCAGTGGCGTGCACTGAAGACCGCGCTGTCGCTGGATCGAGAATCGCGCACACCTACCGTCGCACGCTTTCTAAAGGAGATAAGCGGGGAACGCTCGGCAGCGGTGCCCGTTACGTTGGTGGCGTCGGGCCTGATGATTATCGTGCTGGTCGCCACCGGCCTTACCTACTATTACTATTGGCAATCGCGGGCCGGCGTTGATGACGAGCGGAGTGCAACCATCCCGGCGCCAGCTCAAAATGTTCCATCGACGGCTCCTGTTCCATCGACGGCTCCTGTTCCGTCGACGGCTCCACCAATGGCGCAGACTCCGAGTACGGAGACCCGGACGTCCAGTCTTTCTGTCGCGGCCGTCATGCCGATTCTTGCTGGCGTTCCGTGTTCGGCCTTGCACCCTGCGGCTCGCGATCATGCGCTGCAAGTCGAGGGATATCTTCCCAAAAATTTTGGAACCACTCGCCTTAAAGACATGCTAAGCAGCGTCCCCGGTGCAACTAGCGTTGACCTGAATGTGCAGGAGGTAACCGATGATGAATGCAGTGTAATCAAACTGTTTGCGCGATATTGGATAATGAATCGGCAAGCAGGAGGCGCCGCGTCGATGCATACCAGAAAACGCAATACGGAGCTGACGGAGGGTGACCCCTTGATCGTCGATATCACGACGCCTGGATATGATTCCTATGTCAATATCGACTACTACGTGCTGGATGGCAGCGTCGTTCATTTGCTGCCAAGCCCGCGTGCCCGTGATAACCAGGCGCCTGCCAAATATACGGCTACCATTGGCAGCCTCGGTAACTGGGTGATCTCGAAACCATTCGGAAATGAATTACTTGTGCTACTGATTACTCCAGTGCCGTTGTTCGATAGCCTGCGTGCGGAGTCAGAACCCAAGGCAGATTACTTACGTGCGGTAGAACAGCGGCTGGAACAGATTGCGGGTAAATACGGCGCCGAGAAAATTGCAGTTGATTTCGTTCAAATTACCACCAAGGCACGCAAGCCGTGATCACTGTTTGATCTGCCAGGCTGCCCGAAGAAAGAGAAGGACAGTTGGTACGTTACTTGAGATCGCTTGCGACCCGGAACCCATTCTGTGATTCGCGGACGCTGGCATCATATTTGAATCGGGTTGACGACAGCATGTAGCTTCCCCCTTGGCGCCAAGATCCGCCACGGATTACACGCGTGCGGCAATTCGGTTCATCCCAAGCGCGCGCATCGGCTGGTGCGCTCTTATACGAATTATGCCAGCAGTCGCTGACCCATTCCCATACGCTTCCGTTCATATCGTAAAGCCCGTATGGATTCGGGGCGAAGGATCCTACGTCGGAGGGTGCGTCGAACCGCCATGGCTCGCCGCACTCTTTGCAGTTGGCTTTGCCTGGGCGCATCTGTTCACCCCACCAGTAGCGCGTCGCGGTTCCTCCCCTGGCCGCATATTCCCACTCCGCTTCGGTCGGCAAGCGGTAGGGCTTGCCGCTGGTTCCGCTCAGCCATTTTACATACTGTTGCGCGTCGTCCCAGCTCACATTGCGCACCGGCATATTGGTGTTCGCGCGATCGGTGTCGGACAGGACGTGTGGACACCCACCGGCATCCACACATGCATTCCATTGTCCTACGGTTACTTCATATTTGCCGATTGCGAAGGGTTTTTTTATCGACACATGATGTGCGGGTTTTTCGGTTGGATCGCTTGAATTGCTTCCCATCGCAAATGAACCGGGAGACAACGCGATCAGTGCTGGGCAGGTAGGGCAGGTCTTGAGTTCGCTGACGGCTGCCGCCTTGCCTGGCGAGGGTGGCGGAGACGGTGCAGCAGCAGGCGCAGGCCGGGGCTGCTCCAGTGGCGTTTTTTTGGCTGCAGGTGCTGGATGTACCCGTGCGGGCGCTGCCTTGGTGGCCGGCGCCTGATGAGTCGGTTCCGCGGGCACCTCAGCCTTGGGCGTAGCCGTGCGTAACCGCTCGATACGCGCCCGCGCCAGTGCTGCAAAACGACCGTTTGGATAGGCTTGCAAATAGGCCTCGTAGTCGCTGGCGTGAGTGCTGTCCTTGATGGATTCCCAGAAGGTGAGTTCGTACTGCTCGGCACTATCTTTCGGAAGGATTCCCCGGCCTCGCGTCGCGAGCATTGCTTCGGATTGCGCCGTAGCGGAACGCGTCCATATCGGGCGTTCCAATACCGGAACCCGGTGGCTTGACATTACGAACCGGAATTTGTCTGGCAGCGAAGAAGATACCCATGGAATTTGCTGCTGATTACTGGTCCGCCGAACGGCCGATGCAATGCCCCGGAACATATCTGCAACGTCCTGGCCGGGTGCGATCAGCCCCTTCAATAATTCCACAGTGTAGAGGCCATGGTGAGTCGCATCGGCCGCGATGGATCCTGGTGCAGTCGCATAAGCGATCAGGGTTTGCGTGGGGATATCCACGGCGCGGCCATTGCCGCTCTGGAACGGATTGTTCAAGCATGTATCGAGCACGATTAGATTGAGTTTGTCCGGGCGCGGCCTGGACATGCTATCGAGCACCGCCCGTAGATCGATGCCTTGCGTGAGCAGTCGTGCGGGAGATCTGCGATCGAGATCGATCGGGATCAGCAATGTCTTGCTTGCAATTTGTAATCCATGCCCGGAAAAATAAAACAGGCCGACGCCACCGGTACGAAGGCGACGGTCAAATTCAAGAATGGCCCCCTTCATTCCTTGCTGCGTCAGATTCTCGTAATGCAAGACCTTGAATCCCAGCATCTCCAGGGTAATGCTTATTGCACGCGCGTCGTTTATCGGATTTGCCAGTGGGTCGTCAGCGTAGTTGCCATTGCCGATGACGAGCGCAATGCGGTTGGCGTCACGGTCAATTTCAGGTGTGATGTCGGCATTATTGACATGGGAAATCGCATGCGTGGCCGGCGCGCCGACTTTATGTGCTGCAATAGAGGGCGCAATCCACTTCAACGGGATTGTCGCCAGTATGCAAATGATCAAAAGTTTTCGCCACACAAATTGACCTTCGATTCTGTTCCCACTCCGGGGTTGGTGCCTGGAGAAAATTCAATCCTGGGAAAATCAATGCACACAATATTTTTGCGACATATTGTTAATCGTCCAGTCTAATAATTAGATCTTATGTCTACTTTAGTTAATATCAAGTGCTGTGCAAATCGACATGATAAATTTTATTAAGTAATCAACCAGATTTTACTGTCAAATCTTAATCCGAATTTCGGATTCGCCAAGCGCTGCGCTGGAAACAGGAACAGGGCAGCATGGAAACTAGCCGTATCGAAATTTCATGGAAATGAGTCAAATACTGTAGACGACGCCTGGTCGTTCTAAAAGGAATGGCGTTACCGGATGAAGCCCATCCTTGATGGCAGGTTTTGGTGCAGCATTCACGGTAAATTTATTTGATGCGATTACTTGATTCCAGTTGCAGATAGGGTCCAGGAGGAGGCACAACATGCGAAGAGCGATCATTCTTGCCGCGTTGGCAGCAGCGGTTTGGCAAACCACACCGACGGCCTTCGCGCGTACGCCGTCGCCGGAAAATGCACAGGTCTATTTCATCTGGCCTAGTGATGGGACTGTCATTCACGGCGGAAAATTCTGGTTGCGCATGGGTTTGCGCAACATGGGCGTGGCGCCGAAAGGGACTAACGTTGCTGGTACCGGCCATCATCATGTTCTGGTCGATACCGAGTTGCCGCCCATGGATGAAGCAATTCCATCCGATCGCAATCACCTTCATTTTGGTGCCGGCGAAACCGAGGCACGCATTGAGCTTCCTCCAGGAAAGCATACCTTGCAATTGCTCTTGGGGGACCAGGATCATATCCCCCACGACCCACCCATCTATTCGAAAAAAATTACGATCATCGTTCGATGAGAGGAGCCACATCATGCATAAAATAGTTGCTACCGCATTGATCGCTGCTTTCTTTTTTTGCCAAGGCGCAAACGCTGCTGATCCGCCGGCGCCGGGTAGCGCGTGGCTTTATATTGGCTGGCCGAATGATGGTGAAGTCATTGCGGCCGGGAAACCGTTTCGGGTCTGGTTTGGGTTGCGTAACATGGGCGTGGCGCCGAAAGACGTCCAGTTTCCCAACACGGGGCATCACCATCTGCTGATCGATACCGAGTTGCCGCCGATGGATCAGGAG
>DATEZO010000071.1:0-14020 GCA_035255485.1 Burkholderiaceae bacterium | reverse complement strand
CGTGTCGTCACCGGCCAGGCGCAGTCAATAAAATCCATGGACATCCCGGATATCGGCGCCTCATTGTTGATTGTTATCAGATAGGAAGGAAAGCGATATGGCCATAGATCATGCCGCATCTGGAGAAGTAATCGATATTCGGCCGCTTGGCAGCAAACTGACTGAATCCATTTCAACGGCGCTATTCAAATCGTCGCAACTGGAAGTGCTGCGACTGGTGCTGCCGACAGGAAAAACCGTACCCGAACATCAAGTATCAGGAGAAATGACCATTCAATGCTTGGAAGGCGCCGTTGAATTGCGGGCTCACGCGCGCACCCAGGTTTTGCAAGCGGGTCATCTGATGCGACTGGCGGGCAATGTGCCGTATGAAATACATGCGATCGACAACGCATCGTTATTGATTACCATCACCCTGATGCATGAAGACGCAAAGGTCGGCACATGAAAACCGCCGCCACGCGGCAGTGAAGCCAGCGACAGCATGCAGCACACCGTCGCGAGGCGGTGCACAGCGTGAAGAAAAGGCGCGTTTCCGGACCGTTTGCCGTGCTGGAACGGCATACTGGTCAATTTATATACAAGGCCCTGTATTTTTGAATAGCCTCATTTTCATTACGCATATTGCACTATTTTTGCCTATACTCCCACTATTACACGGGATTATCCTCTAGGCAGCTTCATTTCTCGGATCGCGCGACAGCAGGCGCGTCACCATATCGCGCGGCGAATCGCCGTCGAACAATACACCAGCCACGGCATCGGTAATCGGCATCTCGACGCCGCGCTCGCGCGCCAGTGCGCGCACCGCCTGCGCGCAACGCACGCCTTCCGCAACATGGCCGAGTTCGGCCACAATCGTCTCAAGTTTCTTGCCCTGCGCAAGCCCGAGGCCGACTTGCCGATTGCGCGACAGGTCGCCGGTGCAGGTCAGGATCAGGTCGCCCATGCCGGTCAGCCCGACGAAGGTTTCGGCACGTCCGCCCAGCGCAACTCCCAGCCTCGTGATCTCGGCAAGGCCGCGCGTAATCAGCGCCGCGCGGGCGTTCATGCCAAGCCCCAAGCCATCGGCAACCCCGGTGGCGATGGCGAGAATATTCTTGATCGCGCCTCCGGCTTCGACCCCGATCAGGTCATCGGTGGCATATACCCGAATAGTGCGTCCATGCACCGCGCCCACCACCCGTTCGCGCAACGTCGCGCTGTCGGAGGCGATTGTCAGCGCGCATGGCAAGCCGCGGGCGACTTCTTGCGCAAACGATGGCCCGGATAATGCGCCGGCATCGATGGCGTCGCCCAGCTCCTCGCGTACGATCTGGTGCGGCAACAGCCGCGTCGCTTCCTCGAAACCCTTGCAAAGCCACACAATGTTCGGTATCGGATGCGGGCGCAAGCGTCGCACCAGCGGCCTCAGACCGGCGACCGAAGAGGCTACCAGCAACAATGCTTGTCCTGCGGCATCGGACGATACATGAGCAATCGTCGCCTCGAAATCAGCGGTGATATCAATGCCCTGCGGCAGCGCAAACCCGGGCAAGTAGGCGATATTTTCGCGCCGGTCGGTTGCGTTGCGCATTGCTGCCGCATCACGTCCCCATAGCATGACGCGATGCCGGTCGGCAAGCGCAATCGCCAGCGCAGTACCCCACGCACCGGCACCCAGGACGGCAATATTCATGGGTTGTGGATCAGCGGGCATGGAAATCGGACATGGCTGCGTGCAAGATGCGGCAATACGCCATCATTTGCCCCATACATCGACAGCCTTGGCGTAGCCGCTCTGGCCGTCACGGTGCCGGACTTTCACCCAACCGGATGCCGCAGGCTCCAGCATGTCAAGGAGGATGCTGCGGTCGGCGGTAAATACGACCGGCGCATTGTCGTCGGCTGCGGCACGGATTTTTGCATTCCCCGCCTTTACGACCACCATACGCCTGGATACGAGCGCTTTTGATTCAACCCACAGCAAATCGCCGGCAACGTCGCGCACCTTGCTCCAGTCGCCATACGTCAGGACGATTTCGACCGGCATGCCGCGCGGCGCAATAAATACCTTGCGGCCGCGCTCGGATGGCGCGTCATACATGATTGCGGGATTGGCACCGACCGATTTGAATTCAAACGCGTGAGCGGCACTTGCAGCCAGCGAAAGCAGGACGGCAATCAATACAGGCAGGCGAACGGATTTCATCAGGCGCTCCATTGAAATAGCATGCCGTAAACGGGACGCGCATCCCATGCGGCATACTGCCAGCCGGATCGGATGCGCGCGTTGGATTCGGGCCTAGTGCCTGGCGGCCGTGCCATCGGGCATCACGATGCCGGGGCTGCCTTGCTGCTGTTGTTGTTCCTGCATGGCCTGGAGGCGCTGTTGATAGAACACTTCGAAATTGATTTCGGCCAGGTGCACCGGCGGAAAGCCGGCGCGCGTGACGGCGTCGGCGATATTCGCGCGCAAGTAAGGGTAGAGGATATTCGGACAGCCGATGCCGAGCAGCGGATCGAGTTGTTCGTCAGGGATATTGCGGGCTTCGAAAATGCCCGCCTGCTTGCCTTCCACCAGAAAAGCGATCTTGTCCTTGATTTTCGCGGTGACCGTGATCGTGACAGTCGATTCAAAAATGCCTTCCGCCAGCATTTCGGCGCCGACATCGACCGATACTTCAATGGCGGGCGCTTCCTGTTCCAGGAAAATCGCCGGAGAATTCGGTTGTTCCAGCGACATATCCTTCAGGTACACGCGCTGGATTTGGAATACGGGTTGCTGGTTTTCGTCGGACATGAAGCACTTTCATTGAGAGAAGAATAAGGCGGCGACAAAGCCGTACTTTTGAATTTCAGAAATTAAACCAATATGATGCGCAATGCTTACGCGGCCTGCAACAATTCGTCGAGCTTGCCGTTCCGGTCGAGTGCGCTAAGGTCATCGAAACCGCCCACGTGCGTATCGCCGATATAAATCTGCGGCACCGTCCGGCGGCCGGTTTTTTGCATCATGGCAATCCGCTGTTCGGGCTCCAGGTCCACCCGGATTTTTTCGATGCCTTCAACGCCCTTGGATTGCAAAAGGCGCTCCGCCATGACGCAATACGGGCAAACGCCGGTGCTATACATTACAACGTGTGCAGCCATGCTGTTCTCCTTTACTTGATCGTCGGCAATCCCTGCGCCTGCCATGCTGCCATGCCGCCCGTCAAGCTATATGCCTCGTAGCCGGCGCGCTTGAATTGCGCCAGCGCACTGGACGAGCGCGCACCCGAATGGCAGACCACCACGACCGCTTTCGACTTCATCTTGTCCAGTTCGGCAAGCCGCTGCGGCAATTCTTTCAGCGGTATGCTCTTTGCGTCGCGCATGTGTCCGGCCGCGAATTCGGCAGGTTCGCGCACATCGACGATCATTGCCTTGCCCTTATTGAGCAATTGCGTTGCCTGCAAGATGGAAATCTTTGCACCGCGTTGTTGCAGCATGGGCCATAGCAAGGCGCCGCCCGATACCAATGCCAGTCCAAACAGCCAGAGATTATCAATAAAAAATTTCACGTTATTCCAATGGTTAGTCGATCCTTCGCGTCTCGCACATCGTGAATCGAGACGCGAGCAATCCCTGCATTATAAAATAGATGGCGAAACTCATTCAAATCCCGGATCTTTCAACCTTCCTATTTTTCCATTTCTCTTAACTATGTATAAAATTGTTTTGATGCGCCATGGCGAATCCACGTGGAATCTCGATAACCGTTTTACCGGCTGGACCGATGTGGACCTGACCGAAAAAGGCGTGGCCGAAGCCGCGATGGCCGGCAAGCTCCTGAAGGAGGCGGGCTTTACCTTCGACCTGGCCTATACATCGGTGCTGAAACGCGCCATTCGCACGCTGTGGGGCACGCTGGATGAAATGGACCTGATGTGGTTGCCGGTAGTGCACAGCTGGCGCCTGAACGAGCGCCACTACGGCGCGTTGCAAGGCCTGAACAAGGCGGAAACCGCCGCCAAGTACGGCGACGAGCAGGTGCTGATCTGGCGCCGCAGCTACGACACGCCGCCCAATCCGCTGGAATCGAACGATCCGCGCACGTCGTACCATGATCCGCGCTACGCCCGCCTCAAGCGCGAGGAAATTCCACTGACCGAATGCCTGAAAGACACCGTGGCGCGCGTGATGCCCGTGTGGGACGAATCCATCGCGCCGGCAATCCGCGCCGGCAAGCGCATCCTCATTTCAGCGCACGGCAACAGCCTGCGCGCCCTGATCAAGTCGCTCGACGGCATCAGCGATGCGGATATTGTCGGCCTCAATATTCCAAACGGCCAGCCGCTGGTGTACGAACTCGATGCGGACCTGAAACCGATCAAAAGCTATTATCTTGGCGACAACGCAGCGATCGAAGCTGCGATGAAAGCGGTCGCCAGCCAGGGAAAAGCGAAGTAGCATTCGCAGATGCCGCCATTTCATCCTCCCGTTTGCACCAGGCGGCTTACCGTCCGTGCGTTTTCCCTGCAGCTCCTGCAATCGAAATGGCTTGCTGCCGCCGGCATGGCGATTCTGTTGTGCGGCATGCCGCCGCACACCGACGCCGCCAGACTCACGGAGCGCGTAAAACAGAAGCGCGCTGCTGAAGGCGAGCGTTCGGATCTGCAGCAAAAACTCGCCGGCCTCAAGCGCGACATCGACCGCACTGAAAGCGCCAAGAGCAGTGCCGCGGATGCACTGGCACAATCCGAAGCAGCGATTTCCGAAGCCAATCGCGCGCTGTACGAATTGGACAAGGATCAGGCGCGCACTGAAGCCGAGCTTGAACGCCTGGTGAAAGAACATGCCGAACTGAGCAAAATCATCGATACGCAGCAAAAGCGCCTGGCGAGCTTGCTACGCGAACAGTACATCTCCGGCAACGAAGACCGCATCAAGCTTTTACTGTCGGGCGACAATCCGAACCGCATCAACCGCGATCTGCAATACATGGGTTATGTTTCGCAAGCACAGGCCAGGCTGCTGGCATCGCTGCGCGCAAACCTGGAGGCTGTCGAAGCCAACAAGGCAGCAATGCAGAACGCCAAGGACGAACTGGACGAAATCGCACTGGAAGCGCGCGAACAGAAATCGGTACTTGAAAAGGAAAAAGGCCAGCGCGCCACGCTGCTGGCGCAGCTTTCCAGCAAACTCGCGAGCCAGCGCAAGGAAGCCGGCAATATCGAGCGCAATGAGCAGCGCCTTGCCGGGCTGGTGGAAAAATTATCGGAATTAATCAAAGAACAGCAAAAGGCGGAAGCGGCCGCACAGGAACAACGCCGTCAGGAACAACAGGCGCGCGCGCAAAAGGAGCAAGAAAAACGCCGTGCGGCGCAAGCCAGGAATGGCCTGAAAGGCAAAATTACGCATCCAGGCCAGATTGACGATGACGCAGCACCGGCAAAAACCCTTGCCCGCAATGAACTCGTGCCGGAACCTGGCGTCCAAGACGGTGTCTTTCCTCGCGCTTTCAATGCGTTGCGCGGACAGTTGCGTTTGCCGGTCAGGGGAGAACTGCTTGCCAGGTTCGGCGGCAAGCGCGGCGACGGCCCGACCTGGAAAGGCTTGTTCATCCGCGCCGCCGAAGGCGCCGAAGTGAGGGCTGTCGCTGGTGGACGGGTGGTTTTTGCGGATTGGCTGCGCGGCTTCGGCAACCTGGTCATCGTCGATCATGGCAATCAGTACATGACCATTTACGGTAACAACCAGTCTGTGCTGAAACGGGCCGGCGACACGATCAGGACCGGCGATGTGATTGCCAGCGCAGGCAATAGCGGCGGCAACGAACAATCAGGTTTATACTTTGAAATACGGCACCAGGGCCGTGCAATTGACCCCCTTGATTGGGTAACTCTTAGGTGAAACATGGGCAGCAGACTGAAAAATATCGGACTTATTGGTTTGGGTATGGTTGCAGGCGTGGCGGCATCGATGCAGTTCGAGGCGCTGGCGCAAAAAAACGCCGCCGGTTCGCCGCTGCCGGTGGAAGAATTGCGGCAACTGGCCGATGTATTCGGGTTGATCAAGTCCGACTATGTTGAATCAGTGGAAGACAAGAAGCTCCTGACCGAGGCGATTTCCGGCATGGTGGCATCGCTTGACCCGCATTCCGCCTACCTGGACAAAAAGGCGTTCAAGGAACTGCGCGAAGGCACCCAGGGCAAGTTCGTCGGGCTCGGCATTGAAGTCGGCATGGAAGACGGTTATGTAAAGGTCATCTCGCCGATCGAGGACTCGCCCGCCTACAAAGCCGGGCTGAAGGCGGGCGATCTGATCACTCGTCTCGATAGCACGCCAGTCAAGGGCATGACGCTGGATGAAGCGGTCAAGAAAATGCGCGGCGAGCCAGGCACCAAGATCACGCTGACCATCGCCCGCAAGGATGAGGACAAGCCGATCATCACGACTATCGTGCGCCAGGAAATCCGGGTGCAGAGCGTGAAGTCGAAAGTTGTCGAGCCGGGTTATGCATGGGTACGCGTATCGCAGTTCCAGGAACCGACCGTTGAGGATATGGCGAAAAAAATCACCTCGATCTATGCGCAGGACCCGCACTTGAAAGGTTTGGTGCTGGATTTGCGCAACGATCCGGGTGGCGTGCTGCCAGGCGCGATCGGCGTATCGGCGGCATTCCTGCCGAAGGATGCGGTGGTGGTATCGACCAACGGCCAGTTGCCGGATTCCAAGGCCACGTTCTATGCGCGCCGCGAATTCTACGCCTCGCGCGCCAACGGCGATCCGCTGGCGAAGCTGCCGGAAGCGGTAAAGAAAGTGCCAATGGTGGTGCTGGTCAACACCGGCTCCGCATCGGCGTCCGAAATCGTCGCCGGCGCGTTGCAGGACTACAAGCGCGCCACTATCATGGGCTCGCAGACCTTTGGCAAAGGATCGGTGCAAACCATTCGCCAGCTCTCCGCCGACACCGCAGTCAAGCTGACGACTGCGCGTTATTACACACCGAACGGCCGCTCGATCCAGGCCAAGGGCATCGTGCCGGACATGATGGTCGACGAGACGCCGGACGGCGACGGCCTGAACAGTTTCCGCCTGCGCGAAGCGGATTTGCAAAAACATCTTTCCAACGACAAGGACAAGGCAGATACGCCCGCCGCGGCCAAGGTTGATGAACTGGAAGAAGAACAGCGCCTTGCCGCACTGGAGAAAAAACGCAAGCCGCTCGAAATGGGCAGCAAGGACGATTTCCAGCTGGCGCAGGCGATCAACTACCTGAAGGGCAAGCCGGTTCAAATCGCAAAAGCAAAAATCGAAAGCAAAAAGGAGCCGACCATTAATGACAAGACGCCGAACGAAAAGAATGGCGATAAGAAATAAGCGTCATGGATGATAAACAGGGGCCGCAGCAATGCGGCCTTTTTTTATCGCTGCGGCCCCTGCAGATCGCAGCACCATACAATCCGCATGCATTCTGTTTAAAATACGAAGCGCGGCACTCCCTGCGTTTTTCAATAACAGCTCTCTCTATTTCCACACAAGTGATGAACGATAACCAGCTTCTGCGCTATTCGCGGCACATTCTGCTCGACGACATCGGCATCGAAGGCCAGGAAAAAATCCTGGCTGCACATGCCCTGATCATCGGCGCTGGCGGGCTCGGTTCGCCTGCCGCGTTTTACCTTGCCTCTGCGGGAATCGGCAAGATCACGCTGGTCGACAACGATACCGTCGATCTGACCAATCTGCAACGCCAGATCCTGCACACAACCGAGCGTATCGGCCATTCCAAGGCGCAGTCCGGCAAACAGACGCTCGCGCAGATCAACCCCGAGGTCGAAGTCATCGCGCTGGCCGAACGCGTCGAAGGTGAGCGCCTGGATGAGTTGGTGCGGGAGGCCACTGTCGTGCTCGACTGCAGCGACAATTTCGCGACCCGTCATGCGGTGAACCGCGCCTGTATCGGGCACAAGACGCCGCTGGTGTCGGGAGCGGCGATCAGGTTCGACGGGCAGATCAGCGTCTTCGATCCGCGCAGCGGCGATGCCCCCTGCTACGCCTGCCTGTTCCCCCCGGATCAGGAATTCGAGGAAGTACGCTGCGCAACGATGGGCGTATTCGCCCCGCTGGTCGGCATCATCGGCGCAATGCAGGCGGCAGAAGCGCTGAAAATCATTGCCGGCATCGGTGAATCGCTGGCAGGACGCTTGCTGCTGCTGGATGCGCGCAGCATGGAATGGACCAGCATTAAGGTTGCGCGCAACGTGGCGTGCCTGGTGTGCGGGCAATCATCTTCAGCACGGTCATCGCACGATCACGATCACTGAAGCAGGTTCCATGCTGGAGTTGATGCACGGAACCAGTCAGCAATATCCCTCCGGCAATATACATACAGCATCCAATTTTTGCCGCGCCCTGTTTCTTTCTACGACAAGGAAAACATGAGACTTCAACGCTGGAAACATTTCTGTACGGCAGTATGGATCGCCGCCATTCTGGGTATTGCAGCAAATCTTGTATCAGCGCAGTCGCTGCCGCAAGGCGTGGCCCAAGTCGCTTCGGTGGAGGGCATTACTGAATACCGCCTCGGCAACGGCTTGAAAGTATTGTTGTTTCCCGACGCATCCAAACCCACTGTCGTGGTTAATGTTACCTACCTGGTCGGCTCGCGTCACGAGAATTACGGCGAGACCGGCATGGCGCATCTGCTGGAGCATCTGATGTTCAAGGGTACGCCAAACCATCCACACATCACGCAGGAATTCAACGGGCGTGGCATGCGCTTCAATGGCACGACCTGGCTCGATCGCACCAATTACTATGAGCTGTTTCAGGCCAGCGACGATAATCTTGAATGGGCGCTCGGCATGGAAGCGGACCGGATGGTCAATTCCTTCATCGCGAAGAAGGATCTCGATTCCGAAATGACGGTGGTACGCAACGAATTCGAGATGGGCGAGAATTCGCCGTTCGGCGTCATGCTCAAGCGCACCCAAAGTATTGCCTATGACTGGCACAGCTATGGCAGGTCGACAATCGGGAACCGCAGCGATATCGAACACGTGAAGATCACCAACCTGCAAGCGTTTTATCGTACCTACTATCGTCCGGATAATGCAGTGCTGTTGATTGCAGGCAAATTCGATACAGTGAAGACGCTGCAATGGGTCGCCGATAGTTTCGGGCCGATTGTGAAACCGCAGCAGGCACTGCCCGAATTCTGGACAGTGGAGCCGACGCAGGATGGGGAGCGCAGCTTTACCGTGCGTCGCAAGGGCGACATGCAGATCATCGGGGTTGCGTACAAGACGCCGGGCGCATTACATGCCGATAGCGACGCATTGACGTTTGCGTCCGAAATCCTTGCCAATACACCAAACGGCCGTCTGCACAAGCAACTGGTGGAAAGTGGCAAGGCCACGCAGGTATTCGGATTCGGCCTGACCGGTTATGCGCCAGGCCTGCATATCATTGGTGCAGTCGTGAAGAAAGGTGAACCGATCGAGCCGGTACGCGACGCATTGATTGCCGCAGTAGAAGATTTCCACAGCAAGCCACCGAGCACGGAAGAAATGGACCGTGTGCGCCGCAATTATGCAAACAGGGTCGAAAAGATGCTGAACGACCCTGAAAAAATTGGCGTCGGCCTATCCGAACCGATAGCGCTGGGCGACTGGCGTCTGGTGTTCCGTCATCGAGAGCACATGGCCGAGGTAACCGCCGAGCAGGTATCGGCTGCAGCCGGCCGCTATTTCAAGCGTGACAACCGCATCGTTGGGCTGTATCTGCCGGAAGACCGGCCATTGCGCGCCGAGATAACAGCGGCGCCGATCGCAGCAGAGGTACTGAAGGATTTCAAGGCGAAAGAAATCGTCGCGACTGCCGAAGCATTCGACCCATCGCAAGCGAATATCGATGCACGCACGCAGCATGTGCACATCGGCGGGCTGGAACTGGCACTGTTGCCGAAGAAAAACCGCGGCGAAACTGTATCGGTAGCCCTGAATCTGCACTGGGGTGATGAGAAAAGCCTGTTTGGCAAGCAAATCATTGCTGGCATGACCGACGCAATGCTGATGCGGGGGAACAGCGCATACAGCCGCGAGCAGCTTGCCGATGAATTCTCCAAACTGAAAATCTCCGGTGGCATCTATCGATTCCAGACCACTCGCGAACATCTGGCTGCTGCGTTGCGCCTGGTCGCACGGATATTGAAAGAGCCAAGTTTTCCAGCAAGCGAATTCGAGCAATTGCGCAAGCAAATGCTGGTAGGCATCGAAGCGATGCGTAATGACCCAACATCGCTGGCGGCCCAGGCAATGGCGCAGCATTTCAATCGCTATCCGAAAGGCGACTGGCGAGCACCGCAAACCATTGACGAATCGATCGCGAGCCTGAAAGCGGTGACGCTTGATGACGTTAAAGCTTTCCACAAGAATTTCTACGGCGCGACAAAAGGCGAACTGACCATCGTTGGCGATTTCAATGCGGCAGAAATTGAAAAAACGACGCAGGAAGCATTTGGAGACTGGAAAAGCGCTGCACCCTACAAACGCATCGAAGACCGCTATTTCGACATCGCGCCGACCCGCGTAACAATCAATACGCCAGATAAGGAAAACGGCTTTTACATGGCACGCATCAATCTCGAACTGCGTGACGATGATCCGGATTTCCCCGCATTGATCATGGCGAACTACCTGTTCGGCAACGGCGGTTTGAGTTCGCGCCTGATGGACCGCATCCGCCAGAAAGACGGATTGTCTTATGGCGCCAGATCATCGCTCGCTGTCAGCGCGCTTGATCGCGCCTCCAGTTTTTCGATCAGCGCCATTGCCGCCCCCCAAAATCTTGAGCGTATCGATGCAGCGGTCAGGGAAGAGTTGGCGCGTGTACTGAAAGAGGGTTTCACACCTGAGGAGATTGCACGCGCCAAATCGGGATTGCTGCAGCAACGCCTGCAGACGCGTGCACAGGATGGCGGGCTTGCGAGCGGCTGGACCGACTTCCTGTATCTGGGCCGCACATTCGCGTGGAGCAGGGATGTCGAGAACAAGATCAGCGCATTGACCGTGGATCAGGTTAATGCCGCCTTCCGCAAGGCGATCTTGCCTTCCAGAATGACGGTAATCACTGCGGGGGACAATGCAAAAATGAAAATTGCAGCCAATCGATAATCCATACCTGTCACTGCCTGTCCGATCGGCTTTACAAAACTTTACCGGACGATCATGGTTGAGCCAAACAGCCTGTCTACAGTATCTGCATGCATGGAAACAACATGCATCCCCCGACACTGGAAGGAAATCAGCATGAACGAACAAAATACTTCACTCCGTTACAAAAATATTTCTCCATTCTCTTCACCGCGACGCTGGGCATTGGCCGGCATTGTTTCCATCGCCATCGGCGCGATGTCGATTGCCGGTATCAGCCATGCCAATGACGGCCCGGGCCGGGGTGCGCACCATCATGGCATGCATGGTCCGATGGACCCTGCAACCGCCTCCAGGCGGATTGACCGCATGATCGAGCGCATGCTTTCCGACGGTACACCAGAGCAAAAAGCCAAGGTTTCAGCAATTGCGAAAGCTGCGCTGAACGACTTGCAACCGCTGCGCGAGAAGCATCGCGCAGCGCGCGCAGACGCCATGAAAATATTATCCCAACCAACCATCGATCGCACCGCTCTGGAAAAAATCCGCGCCAGCGAACTACAATTGGCCGACCAGATATCAAGGCGCATGACGCAAGCCATGGCAGACGCTGCCGAAGTGCTGACGCCAGAACAGCGTGCCACGCTGGCCGAACGCTTCAAGCAGCGCATGAAGCGGGTCGATTAGACGACTTGCACATGGTTCAACGCCTCTTGATGATAGAAGACGACCACCGCCTTGCCGGCATGGTTGCCGCCTATCTCCATCAGAACGGATTTGAAGTGCAGCATGCCGAGACCGCGCATGACGGCCTCGGCATGCTGCACGTGTCCTCATCGGCGCAGCCATTCGATCTGGTTTTGCTGGATTTGATGCTGCCCGATGCCAATGGCCTGGATGTATGCCGGCAGATCCGTGCGCTGGCATATCCGGTTGGCGCGATCCCGATTGTCATGTTGACGGCGAAGGGCGATCCGATGGACCGTGTTGTAGGGCTGGAACTTGGTGCCGATGACTATGTGCCGAAACCGTTCGAACCGCGCGAATTGCTGGCGCGGTTGCGCGCAGTGTTGCGGCGACATCAGGGACCGCCGATCGCCAGCCCACGCATATTGCGTTTCGGTCGCCTCGAAATCGATCTCGATGCACGCACTCTGCGCATCGATGGACAAGAGCGGCAAGTAACCTCTTATCAGTTCGATTTGCTGGTCGCCATGGCTGAGCGCGCCGGGCGCGTTCTATCGCGTGAGCAGCTGATGGATGCAATCAAGGGCGAGCCGCTGGAGGCGTTCGACCGCTCGATCGACGTGCATATCGGCCGCTTGCGCGCCGTCATCGAAGACGATCCGAAACAGCCGAGACGTATCATCACGGTGCGCGGCGCCGGGTATGTCTTTGCAAAGGCGCAGGATGTTTAATCCAGGCCGGCCAAGAAATTTGCGCTGGTCGCACCGATTGTATGTGCGGATTTATCTGGCGGTGCTGGCCGGTCTGGCGGTAGTGGCGATTCTGTTTGGCGTGACATGGCACATGAATCCGGACCCGGCGCAAGTTGGGCAGAGCCTTGAAACCTTCGCGGAAATCGCTTCGGAAATATTACCCCCGATCAATGCATCGCGCGACGCCCAGCAGGCAGCTTTGACGCATTGGCATTCCCGCATGCGCGCCGACCTTGCGCTATATGCGCCAAATGGCGACCAAATTGCCGCCGCAGGCCGGGAATTACCGCGCTGGGAACCATCGCAAACGATGAGCGGGTGGCTGGGTGGGCGTCCGCCCGTATTTGCGTTGAAGCTGCCGGATGGGCGCTGGCTGGTGGGGAAACGCACCCGTCTGTCGCATCGATCGCCGATTGGCCTGTTTACGGCATTGGGTTTGATTGCGCTTGCAGTCGGCATCGGCGCCTACCCGATCGTGCGGCGCCTGACACGGCGTCTGGAACGCCTGCAAGCCAGTGTCGATGCATTAGGCGCGGGCCAACTGTCGACGCGTGTCGCGGTGGAAGGGCATGATGAAGTTGCGCGCCTGGCGGAATGCTTCAATCTCTCCGCTGCGCGCATCGAAGCGCTGGTCGACGCTCAACGAACCCTGCTTGCCAATGCATCACACGAGTTACGCTCACCATTGGCACGGATCCGGATGGCGGTGGAATTGGCGCACGCGGCTTTGCAGCCTGACATGCGAGATGAGGTAACACGCAACATCGCGGAGCTGGATCAATTGATTGATGAGATTTTGCTCGCCAGCAGACTGGATGCAACCACCGGCTCGGCTATCGTCAATGAAACGGTGGATCTTGCCGCACTGGTTGCAGAAGAGTGCGCACGCGTCGATGCACATTTTGACGTGTACCCGGCCGCGGTACATGGCGATCCGAAATTATTGCGCCGGATGATACGCAATTTGCTGGAAAACGCAAAGCGATATGGAGAAGGTGCTCCGATCCGGGTTTCACTTGGCGCTGCAGCAGCGGACACGGTGCAGCTGGATATATGCGACGGCGGAAGCGGCATACCAGCAGAAGAGCGCGAGAATATTTTTGCGCCGTTCTATCGTTTGCCAGGCAAGCGGGAGCGTGATGGCTGCGTCGGTCTCGGCTTGAGCCTGGTACGGCAGATCGCGCGCAAACATGGCGGCGACGTGACTTGCCTGCCACGCGATGGCGGCGGAAGCTGCTTCCGAACGACGCTGCCGGGGCAGGCTGCGAGCTAAACCGATTCAACGGCAATTGCCAGGACTACTCTTCTTCCTCTTCGACATCCGATCTTGCAGTTTGCCGGCCGGTGTTACAATCGATCGGTCGTTCGTTTCGCTTCCCAGCGCCGCCATGTCCGCCATTGATCTTGCCAAGCTGGTCTTCCTCGCTGCCATCTGGGGCGGATCATTCATCTTTCTGCGGG
>DATEZO010000070.1:0-6030 GCA_035255485.1 Burkholderiaceae bacterium | reverse complement strand
TTTTTTTAGTGGCCAAGTATTGCACGCCTGCTGGACAGGGATGACCTCCTGTTGCAACCGACGAATCAGGCGACAGGTTATTTCAGTTTACGCGCAACGAAGGCCGAGACTGTTTGAAGAGATCGTTGTCCGAGCGTAATTCGCGGTTCTCGGCTTCATACTGTCCGATCCAGTGCCGCACTGCCGAATCCATCAAGTCCATGCTCTGGCAGATATGGCCAAGGTTCAAGTGTTGATCCTTGACCATCCTTTCGAAAAAACTGACTCAATATCGGACGAACGTCAACACCCAACAAGCCCAAAGGCGTTCAAATGGCACATTGTTCAGGCAGCATTCTTCTTACCGGGAAAAGCAATGGACTGGCTGATATATGGCGCAAATGGATATGCCGGCCAGCTTATCGCCGAACAGGCGATAAAGCTCGGCCTGTCGCCTGTGCTTGCCGGGCGCAATACGCAAGCCATCATCCCTTTGGCACAAGCTCTGCAGTTGAAATCCCGAGTATTCAGCTTGGATTCCGAAACAGACATTTTGCAAAATCTGCTTGGCGTTCAGGTTGTCCTGAACTGTGCCGGCCCCTTCGTCCGGACTGCCACGCCAATGATGGAGGCTTGCATGAGAGCCGGGGCGCATTATTTCGATATCACGGGTGAGATTTCCGTATTCGAGGAAGCACAGCGATTCAATGTGCGCGCGCAAGAGGCGGGGGTCGTGATTTGCCCGGGCATAGGTTTCGATGTCATCCCAACCGACTGTGCGGCCCTGCTTCTCAAACAGGCGCTGCCGAATGCCATCGAATTAGCGCTTGGGTTCGAGGCTGATACGGAGTTGTCACCCGGGACAGCAAAAACGGTTGTCGAAAACCTCGGGAAAGGCGGGCAAGTCAGGAAGAACGGCCATATCATCAGGGTGCCGTTCGCTCATGCTGTCCGTTCCATTGATTTCGGCAACGGCTTGAAAACCGCCATGTCAATTCCGTGGGGGGATGTTTCCTCCGCTTTTCACACTACACAAATACCTAACATTACGGTGTACATTGCTTCATCGTACATGGCCGTCTGGATATTAAAAGCGATAAACCTGGCCGGCCCGTTGCTTCATTCCCAATTCCTGAAAGACAGCCTCATAAGGCGCATAGAAAAGAAAGTAAAAGGCCCGGACTGGACAACGCTCCAGACCTTGCGCACTTACATATGGGGCGAAGCACGCGATACGGAAGGAAAGACGGCAGTAGTGCGATTTACGACGCCCAACGGTTATGTCTTGACCGTGCATGGCGCCTTGACCATCGTAAATAGTTTTCTCCAGGGGCGGAAGGAGTCCGGAACATGGACGCCGGCAAAGCTGATGGGAGCGAATTTCGTATCTACGCTCCCGGGAGTAACAACACCACTGGTCACTATCACGTGATAGTGAAATAGCGCTTGCCTGCCCACTGTTTGCGTTCGAGAAAGCCAGGGTGACGGGTTTCGATTTAAAAGGTTCTTTTTTGCGTTTTAAGCAGTCGTTGCCGCAGCAACGGAAGGCAAGGCAATGGCTCGGGCAGCGAACACTGAGGAGTATACATGGGACGTCGTGGTGAGACATGGGTCATTGCCCAGGCCGTGCTTCTGGCCTTGTTTGTTTTTGCACCGCCAGTTGGGCCCGTTTGGCCGAATGCCGGAATGTTTCATTTTATCGGATGGATATTGGCGCTGATTGGCATTCTGCTGCTGGTGTGGAGCACACTTAATCTGGGACGATCCTTGACGCCTTTTCCACGCCCGCTGCCGCAAGGCCAGCTTGTTACCACTGGTGCATATCGATTCGTGCGCCATCCTATCTATTTTGCCGTTCTGATTGGTTGTCTCGGCTTGTCCTTGGCCACCTTGAGTCCGCTGCGGCTGCTACTTACTCTCGCTCTCCTCGTCTTCTTTGACCTGAAGGCTCGTCGCGAGGAAATCTGGCTGCAGGAACAGTATCCTGAATATGCATCCTATAGAATCCGGGTAAAAAAATTAATCCCCTGGATTTACTGACAAGGCAGGAAAGGCATGAACGAACAGGTTGCCAGAGATGTGATTTTGGTGCGCGCTATCGAAACCGCGGATCAGAAACGCGAGATCCTGAGCGAGGATGATCGCATGTATGCCAGTCGCAGCGCGAAAGAGCTGGCGCAATGGCAGGCTGCCGATACCCAGTCAGAAATGACAATGGAACATTTCCTGCAGCAACGCTCCGAGCAGATTCTCAAGAGAATTGCTGAACGAATTCCATCGTTTGCCTTGTTCTACAAACGACGCAATGGCGTAATTACGCTGATGACCTGGTTGCCGCTGCTGGCTTTGCTGGCAGGCGCGGGCATGGATCGGATCAGCGACCCTCACCGCGTCGATCTGTTATCTGCACCGCTGCTGCTGATCATCGGCTGGAATCTGCTGGTCTATGCGGGAATACTGATCTGGAAAATCCTTCCTCCCGGCAGATCTGGCCGACCGCATGCGGGCCTGGTCCGCCTGCTCGGCGCAAGCAAGGCAGTATTGCCGCGCAAGCTGCCGCACGCATTGGCGAATGCGCTGCTGGCTTTTACGCAAGAATGGGTGCAACTGAGCAGCCGGCTGGCAACGGCCAGAGTAAGCCGGACGATACATCTGAGCGCGGCGCTGTTTGCGGTCGGCGCAGTATTGTCCCTGTATGCGCGCGGCTTTCTGTCGCAATATGCGGCAGGCTGGGAGAGCACATTTCTCGATGCTGCGCAGGTGCATGCGCTCCTGTCCGCGCTGTTCATGCCTGCCGTTGCGGTATTTCATCTGCAGGATTTTTCCATCGCCGAGATTGAATCACTGCGATTTGCGCAAACGCCGTCATCAATGGGCGGTGCGCGCTGGGTGCATCTGTATGCCGCCACCTTGTTCCTGCTGGTGGTATTGCCGCGCACACTGCTTGTTGCCGCCGCCCATTGGCGGGTACGGAAACTGTCAAAGAATTTCCCGCTCGATCTGGAGCAGCCGTATTTTCGCAAACTTAATCAGGCAATCGGTGGTGCCGCCGGCATTTTGCGTGTGCTACCGTATAGTTTTACAGTGGATGAAGCGCGCGATAAAGGCCTGGCCGCCATTGCGACCATGCTGCTCGGAGAGCGGGCGCGGGTAATGCTGCGCCCCTCGAGTGCTTATGGCGAAGAGCCGCAAGACGCGCTGCGGGATACCGCACTGAACGATGCCGGCGTGGCGCTGACGGCGGTGCTGTTCAATCTGGCCGCCACGCCTGAAAAGGAAAACCATGGCGCTTTCCTGGATTATCTGGTGCGTGAATCAGCGCGCGGCATTGCCGTACTGATCGATGAATCAGGCTACCTTGAGCGCGTCGGTACGCAGGGCAGCGGCAAGGCGCGGATGGCGGAACGCATCGCGCTGTGGCAACAGTTCTGCAGCTTTCACCAGGCACCCGCGACGATCGTGAACCTGATCGATCCCGGGGCTCATCCGGTCGATAGCGGCGCCGGACTGATTTTATCGGCCGTATCATGAACGCTACTCCGGTCCAAGTCCAACTGGCGCTGATTTCGCATACGAATAACGGCAAGACCACACTCGCAAGAACCTTGATCGGCACCGATGTCGGCGAAGTGCGCGATGCGGCTCACGTTACCATCTTTGCCGAGTCCCACACGCTGCTGACGACAAGCACGGGTGATTCCCTGCAGTTGTGGGACACACCTGGTTTCGGTGACTCGGTACGCCTGCTCAAGCGCCTGGGGATGTCCGGGAATCCGATCGGCTGGTTCCTGCGCGAAGTGCTGGATCGCTATCGCGACTGCCCATTCTGGTTGAGCCAACAGGCGCTGCGCACCGCCAGGGATGCCGCTGATGTGGTGCTGTATCTGGTCAATTCATCCGAGCATCCGAAAGACGCTGGTTACCTTGCTGCCGAAATGCATATACTGGAGTGGCTAGGCAAGCCCGTAGTCGTCTTGCTGAATCAGATGGGACAACCGCGCCCGGCATCGGAAGAGCGGGCAGAGCAGGTTCGCTGGAGCCGGCATCTCGATCAATATCCGATGGTCAGGGAAGTACTTGCGCTGGATGCCTTTGCCCGATGCTGGGTGCATGAACGCGTATTTTACGAGGCGGTCGGCAAGCTGATCAGTGCGCCGAAAGCGGCCGGTTATGCGCGCCTGTTTGCATTGTGGGAAACGAACAATGCACAACGCTTCCGGCAAGCAATGCATCTGACAGCACAGCAGATTGTGGCGGCGGCACGAGATCGCCAGCCGGTTGAAGTCGAGAATAAAACGCTGCTCAAATCGGCACTGAAAGCGGTCGGCCTGGGCAGGAGCGGCGATCAGCAACGGCAAGACCAGGCGATGAGCGCACTGATCGCGCGTCTCAACCTCGACATCGAACGCACTACCGCCGGCCTGCTCGCACTACACAAGCTCGATCCCAGCGAGGCGGGCAGGATCAATGCGCGGGTGCGCCAAAATTTTGTAATCCGCGCGCCGATCGACAAGACCCAGGCCGGCCTTCTCGGGGCGGTGATTTCCGGCGCGGCAACCGGCTTGTCGGCCGATCTGATGGCGGGCGGCCTGACGCTCGGCGCCGGCGCACTGCTTGGCAGCGTGGTTGGCGCGCTGACTTTCGCCGGCGCCGCATGGGGCTTTAATTCGACGACCGACCGGCAGCAGCCGACCATGCAGTTCACCGATGCGTTCCTGCGCACGCTGGTTGTCGCCGGCATGTTGCGTTACCTGGCTGTGATTCATTTCGGGCGCGGGCGCGGCAATTTCATAGAGAGCGAAGCGCCGGCGTTCTGGCAGGATGAGGTGGAGCAGGCGGTTGCCGCCGTCGATGAAGCGCTCAACAATGAATGGCAGGTACTGCGCGCAGAATCCGATCCGGGTCAAGCGAGTGAACGTATGCAGGCGATTCTCTCTGGCATCGCTTTCCACACAATCACTCGGCTTTATCCAGGCGCTTCAATCGAATTCATTATGGATTAGCTTGCGACATTCATCGACGCTTTGGACGTTATGTTGAAATTGCGAAACCTCGAAAAGATCAGAGCACGCACCCCTGTCTGTTTCATCCTGTCAGATGCTCTTGAATACCTGCATCCCCACAAAAAACCAGGACAGGCAGGCGACAAGCGTTGCGATTATCAGCATCGTGTTATCTTCCCGGAAAAAGCCTTTTGATTGTCCCGTCTGCTGTTTGAACATCGCATTTCGCCGCCTGATTTCCTGTTGGCGCTTTGCTTCAATGAAGTCTTCCATTTGCAATTCATGAATATCCATGATTACTCCAGACATGACATAGCGATAGCCTTATTTTCATGTCGTGCAGCAATTGCATATTGATGAAATGCAAATCAAATCATGCTCTGTCTATAGCCGCATCAAATCCGTTGTAAGTGAATTTTTGCAAATTGATAGTTCCTGTTTTCTCGTGCCCGCATGCGGGGCACACCCCTTGAACCAGCCTCATTGCAGAGCCTTACAGACTTGCCAATATGCGCCGCTCCGCAGGCAGAATGCATGCAACCTGCAATCTCTGTGGCATGCCTTGCATCGGAGCAACCATGTCCTTGGTTAAGGTGCAACATGGCTGCTGACAGTCAATTGCGCTTATGGCGCGCATTTGATCGTGGAGTAATGCCTTAAACAAATATTTTGCCTGATGCCGGCCAGTCTTATTGCCGAACGCAAATCAATTGGGCGCCGGAATCAAGAATGCGAGCTTTTGTCGCAAGCGGACTGTCGCATGTATTTGCCTGTCATGATGCTGGTAACGACCCCCGCTACGGTAAACGCCAGCACTACCCCTGACAAGCGTTTCCGCCAGGGTTTTTTTAGTAGTACCGAGATGCCGTTAATTAATAGCGGTAATACGGTTTGCATACCGACACCAGTAGCGGAATGGCGATTTTTAAATAAATCCCATCCCATTGTTGCAGTATGGAAAAATACGTTTTTGGTAAATGATTGCGCATGGAGCCCAGCTTGCAGTTCGTGCGCCGCACTACCGATTCTTGCACGACAGGCCGCTCCT
>DATEZO010000069.1:0-11379 GCA_035255485.1 Burkholderiaceae bacterium | reverse complement strand
CCGGACAGCGAAGAGTGAATCACGACCGGAAGGGAGTTGAAGCGCGCATGTTGCTTGATGTTGCGCGTCAGCGTAAAGCCGTCCATTTCCGGCATTTCCAGGTCGCTGAGCACCAGTGCAACCTTGTCCTGCACCGTTTTGCCTTCGGCTTCCGCCTCGGCTGCGATGGATTGCAGCCGTTCCCAGGCTTCCTTCCCTGTCTTGGTCATGATGAATGGCGCGCCCATCGCCTCCAGCCCTTGCTCGATCAGCATGCGGGCAACCGCCGAGTCATCGGCGGCAAGGATGACAGCGCCCGGCTTGAGTTCCAGCCTGGGGCCGATGGTGTCGGGGTCCACATCCGGGCTATCCGGCGGCAACAATCGACGCAGGATCGATTCCACGTCCAGGATCTGCGCCAGCCGCGTGCCGTGGATATCGCCATCCAGCCGCGCGATGCTGGTGACCATGCCCTGGACCGCGCTGGATTCGGTCGACAGCACCTGGCTCCATTCCAGCCGCACGATATCCTCCACCGACTCGACCGCGAACGCCTGGGTGGTGCGCGCAAACTCGGTGACCAGCATGATGTTCAATCCGGATTTCGGCGTGCAGCCGACAATCGCCGGCAAATCAAGCACCGAAATGATCTGCCCGCGCAGATTGACCACACCCAGCATATGCGGTACCGAACCGGCGATGGCGGTCACCGGCGGCATGGCGACGATTTCACGGATCTTGAAGACGTTGATGCCATACAGCTCCGAGCGTTCGCCATGGGGATCGGCGCCAAGGCGAAACAAGAGCATTTCAAACTTGTTGGAGCTGCTCAGATTACTGCGTTCGTCCACTTCCTGTTGTACCGTAGCCATGTTTTCCATTCTCTCAATAGGCGTGTGATGGCATCTGCCAAATCATTCAATCGTAGCGACGACTGTTTTTCAGTGGCTGTTCCATATGCACAATCGGGTCCGGCTATCCACAATTGACCCGTATCAATGCCTAAACACTATTCCAGTGAGGTTGATTTTTGTCAATACAGGAAGTCAAGGTTCCATTGGCTATGTCACGTAAATGCCGCGGGGAAAAGCAATGCCGCCCCTTTTACAATGGTGGAAATAAGCAGGAAAAATTATTGCAACAATACAATTTACGGGAGTATATGAAAAAATACACATATACGCGCAATAAAGACAACAGCCTTGATAAATACCGTATGGAGTATTTGTCAAAACTGTTTCGGTTGCGATGCTAGGCAAAGGACTCTGCGCCATACATATTCAGCGTCTCCGCCGCAGCTTGCATGCGCAATGAATCTGTGGCTTTGCTACGCTTTCTTGCGCAGTTGACGGATTTTCCCGCTCATTCACGCACATCCACACCCGCGCCATGGGCCTGCTGGTCTGCGTGGTAAGAGCTGCGCACCATCGCGCCGACTGCGGCATGCGCGAATCCCATCTTGTACGCTTGTTCCTCGAACATCCTGAACGTATCCGGATGCACGTAGCGTCGGACCGGCAAGTGATTGCCGGACGGCATCAGATACTGGCCGATGGTCAGCATGCTGACGCCATGCGCGCGCAGGTCGCGCATGACGTCCAGGATTTCCTCGTCGGTTTCGCCCAGACCGACCATCAGGCCGGACTTGGTGGGCGTACCCGGATGCCGCTCCTTGAAGCGCTTCAGCAGATTCAGCGAATACTGGTAATCGGCGCCGGGGCGCGCTTCCTTGTACAGGCGCGGCACGGTTTCCAGGTTATGGTTCATCACGTCCGGCGGGGTGGCGGTCAGGATGTCCAGCGCGCGGTCCATGCGGCCGCGAAAATCCGGCGTCAGGATCTCGATGCGGGTGTGCGGCGAGCGGGCGCGCACCTGGCGGATGCAGTCGGCAAAATGGCCGGCGCCGCCATCGCGCAAGTCATCCCGATCGACGGAGGTGATCACCACATAGCGCAGCTTCATGGCGGCGATCGCCGTTGCCAGCTTTTCCGGCTCGGAGGGGTCGAGCGGGTCGGGGCGGCCATGCCCGACATCGCAGAACGGGCAGCGCCGCGTGCATTTGTCGCCCATGATCATGAAGGTCGCCGTGCCCTTGCCGAAGCATTCGCCGATGTTGGGGCAGCTGGCTTCTTCGCATACCGTGACCAGCTTGTTTTCGCGCAGGATATCCTTGATTTCGTAAAAACGCGTCGAGGGGGACGCCGCCTTGACGCGAATCCAGTCGGGCTTTGCCAGTTTTTCCGCCGGCACGATCTTGATCGGAATGCGCGCGGTCTTGTCTGCGCCTTTCTGCTTGTCAGCCGGATTGTAGGACGGGGATGCGAGGGGTTTGGTTGCGTCAGTCATGGGAATTTGCTTCAGGAGACATCATTCGGAAAGAAACGGATCCAGCCGCTTTTTGAGCAACGCGGGATCCTGATCCGGATCGGAGCGACAGGGAGGGAAATCAGGCAGCGAATACATTGATCAAATTTTGCGCAAGCGCCATTTGCACGGCTGGCAACGACACGTCGACGCCAAGGGTCTGCATGTCCACCGTTGCCAGGCCTTCATAACCGCAGGGATTAATCCAGGAAAACGGCAGCAGATCCATCGCGACATTGAGCGATACGCCGTGATAAGTGCAGCCATTGCCGCGCACCTTCAGGCCGAGCGCCGCAATTTTTGCACCTTGCCAGTCGCCGTCCGCCACATAAATGCCGGGCGCGCCGGGCTTGCGCTCTCCGGCAAGATTATACGCCGCCAGGGTATCGATGACCGCCCGTTCGATCTTATGCACGAATTCGCGGGCGAATACGCGCGCGCCGGGCCGACCGCGCCGCAGATCCATGAGCAGATAGATGACGACCTGGCCCGGCCCGTGGTAAGTGACTTCGCCGCCACGGTCGGTTTGGACCACGGGGATATCGTGCGCATCCAGTACATGCGAGCGGTTGGCGCCCAGGCCCAGCGTGAATACCGGCGGATGCTCGACGATCCACAATTCATCCGGCGTCGCGGCGTTGCGCGCATCGGTAAACGTCCGCATGGCGGCGAAGCTGGCGTCGTAGGGTTCTTGCCCGCGTTGAATAATGATCGGTATCGGCATGACCGCCAGTTTATCGAAATGACGGCAGGCTTGCCGGAAGTTATCCGAAAAACGGTTCATCCATGAAAAGCGCGGGCCAATTGGCTTTTAAATACATGGCGGTGTATTTTTAAAATGCCACGTTATCATTGCGAATATTGCATGTTTTTTGCCTATACTCCCTGTATTTTTATTGAATGCAGGTGTGCGGGCAGATTAAAGACAGGCCGAAAATGCCCGGACCGGCGGTTGTCGCCAGGATCAACGCGCGCCGGTCATTCTGGCAATCAGCGCGGGCGTGATCACGCCGGAATGCGCGATTTTTTCGCCCTTGGCATCGAACCAGTAACTACGCGGCATTTCGCCATGCCACTTCGGATCGATGGCATAGCGCAACTGCTCCGGCGGCGCGGAACCGAAGGCCCAGGCCCGGCCGGTCATGCCGAGCGAAGCGAGCCTTTGGCGCATCAGCGCAGCGGCTTGTTCGTCCTCCAGGGCATCGGTCGATACGGTCACGACACGCAAATCCTTGCGCATCCGTTTTTCCTGCGCCAGCGTATTCAGGCTGGCCTGGCAATACTCGCATTCAAGCGACCACACGACCAGGACGAAAGGCTTGCCTTTCTGGCTTGCGACAATGCGCGCCAGGCTGTCCGGCTCGAATGCCTGAATCGGCGTCGCCGCATCGGCGGCCCGCAAAACCAGCAGCAGCAGACAGCCGATCCATACCGATAACGATGTACGCATGGTCACTCCTCTGGATTGATTGAAACAACGCGCACACCCTCATCCCGGGTGCGCCATACCAGCAGGATGCCGGCGCGCGTCTGCAACAGGTGCGGCTGGTCGGATGCGCCCTGCGTATGCGCAAGCGACCGGTCTTGCCAGGTCAGCCCGCCGTCATGCGACAGCCTGGAGAGAATCGCGGTCGACTTGCCATCGAATTGGCGCCAGGCCAGTGCGACGGTCTTGCCTTGCAGCGCGACATCGGCGTGTTCCGCCTGCGCCGAACCAAGCCGGACCGGCACCCCGAGATGGCCGGACGCATCGGCGGCGGCATAGAATACGCCGCCCTCTTCATCCCTGACGTTGAACCAGGCCTGATGACGCGTGCCATCCGCGGCATAGGCCAGCGCGGGTCCCTG
The DNA here is from genome assembly GCA_035255485.1 of Burkholderiaceae bacterium. Taxonomy (GTDB): domain Bacteria; phylum Pseudomonadota; class Gammaproteobacteria; order Burkholderiales; family Burkholderiaceae_D; genus DATEZO01. The sequence continues at coordinate 7,188 of DATEZO010000069.1, read as the reverse complement.
ATGCGGACAGGCATTGACGTGCCAGTTGTCGAAGCTGGCGCGGACCGGTGCCGCAATCCTGCCGTCCGGACTTAATACGGCCAGCGCATGATCGCGCGTATCCGCATCGAAGACATGCCGCCATAGCGCGACCGGCTGCCCCTGCGAGTTCAGCGCCAGCGCAATGCGGCAGCACTCGCAGGAATGATCGGCAATCTTGTAATCGCCCTTGAAGGACGCGCCGCCATCATCGGACACCGCGTAGTACAGCGCCGCGCCGGCATATTTTTCCTTGCGCGCGGCAGCGGCTTCAAGATCGCGCTTGTCGATCCATGCGATGAAGATGCGGCCGGCACGATCGACAATGATCGAATCGAAGCGATGGGTAATCACGTCGCGATTGGCATGCACCGTGATCGGCGCGGCAAACGTCTGGCCGCCATCCACCGAACGCACGAAGCGGATCTGGCCGGTATACGGCTTGGCCAGCGGGCTGGTGTAGGCAATGTAGATTTCCCCGTGCGCACCGAACGCCAGCTTGGGCCGGTCCTCGCCATCGGCCGATACCGGCTCCGGCTGGCGCTGGATGCGCCGGGGCGGCGACCAGGTCTTGCCCATATCGGATGACGCTTGCAGCACCACATACTGGCCGCCCGGCGTGGTTTGCTTGGTAGCGATCCACAGCTTGCCTTGCGCATCGACCGCCGCGCCGGTGCCCAGCTCGCCGGCTTTGGCAGATGCCATGCCGCCATGCTGCTGGTGTTCCTGATGGGCAAAGGCCTGGGGCGCGACACTGGCCAGCGCCAGCAGGCTGGACAGGGCGAGCAGGCAAACGCGATGCATGAGGTTAAAAACTGGCACGTAATTCTCCAAAAAAAGTCCGTCCCGGATACGGGTGGAATACAAAATACTTGCGATCGCTCAGGTTGTCGATACCGAGCGATGCCTCGATGTTTTTCGCGATGCGCCAGGTCGTTTTCGCATCCCATACCGTATAGCTGGAAACGCCGCCATAGACATCGGCGTTGGTGTCGCTGTTGTCAAGATTGCCGTACTGGCGGCCGGAATGGCGCACCGCCAGGCTGGCGAACCACTGGTCGTTGGGGCGCCAGGTTCCCATCAGACTGGCGCGCATCCGCGGCACCCGGACCCAGGTTTTGCCGACCAGCACCGGATTGGCCACGTCTTCCAGCAGCACTGCGCGCGACAAGGTCAGGCTGCCGGTCAGATCGAAGCCGCGCACGCCCAGATCGTTGGCGGAGGCGGACAGTTCGATGCCGCGGGTGCGCACCCGGTCGATGTTCTGGATGTTGGTCACGTTCGGGAATACCAGCAGGTTGGTCTGGGCATAAATCGTGTCGCGCACGTCATCCTCGAACAGCGATGCCCGCACCGTGCCGGTAGTTTGCCCGACCTCGACATCCCGCTCCGCTGTCAGTTCCTTCGCCAGTGACCGTTCCGGTTTCAGGCCAGGATTGTTGTTGACGATCGTATTGCCGGCCACCGCCCCCTGGAACAATTCGGATACCGTCGGAAAGCGCACGCCCTTGCCGATCGACGCCTTCAGCCGCCAGTCATCGTCCGGCTTCCAGGAAACGGAAAACTTGGGCGACCAGGCGGATTCGGTGCGATCGGGATAAGGGGCCGAAACGCCGGCCGACTCGCGCCGGCCATCGCTGGCGCGCCACTGCTCGTAGCGCAGGCCGGTCGTGACCTGCCATTGCGGCGACAGTTTCCAGGCATCCTGTGCGAACAGCGCCTGCAGGCTGGTCTTGCCGAAGAAGCCTGCTGTCGCGGGAGCAGCGTCGCCGCTGATCCAGTTCGCGGTGGGCGAGGTCCGGTTTTCCAGGTTGTAGCGGTTGATGTGATAGCCGAATGCCAATGCGTGCGCCTCTTCCTTCGCCGGCGTATAGGTGCCTTGCAGATCCAGCGTTTTCCAGCCGGTGCCGCTATTGTCGGCATAGGTTCCCGCGCCACCCGATGCAGCAACCGGCGGCGGCAAGGTGGAAGAGCGCGTCAGATCGGTCGTGATGTCGTAGAGCGTGGCGACGGCGGAGGCATTCCAGCCCTGCTTGCGCTTGCTGGCGAGCTTGAAGCCCCACATGCCATGGCCTTCCTCGACGTTCTGCGGCGAATAGGCCCCGGCCGGAATGTCGTAACGGGTGCCATTGATCGATACCAGACCGTCATACACCGGATTGCCGGCGGCATCGCGCAAGAGACTCGCGCCGGTGCCTTTGGCATCGTTATGCCACCAGGTATACAAGGCTTCGCCATATAGCGTCGGTGAAAAATCGTAGCCGAGCCTGATCTTGAACTGTTCCTGGATATTGTTTTCCAGTGCGCTGCCGGTTGGCCCGGCCAGATACAAGGGCTTGCCGGTGGCATCCAGGCCGGCCACTGCGCCGCTCACGGCGGTCGCTGTATCCAGGGTATTGGAAGACGGCTTCTGCAGCGTCAGATACTGCATCGGCTGGCTCCTGTTCTGCAACCGGTTGGCGCCGATGCCATACGACCAGTCGCCGACCTTGTTGCCCAGCCAGACGCTTTCCTGATGCCCGCCGTAGGTACCGGCATAACCCGCATCTTCATACTGCTGCGAAAAAACCTGGATCCGCGCCGAGCCTTCGAACTGCTTCGGCTTGCGCGTACTCATGACCACCGTGGTGCCGATCGAATTGCCCGGATACAGCGCGGAAAACGGGCCATACAGCACATCGATGCGGGCGATTTCCTCCGGCGCCACCACATTCCAGCGCGGCGCGTTGAAGCGTCCGAGAAACTGCGACAGCAGATAGCCGTCCGCATACACCAGCGCGCGCGGCGCCTGCAATTCGCTGAAGGAGCGGCCGCCGATCAGCGCATTGCGGTCGCCGATATAGCGCTTGCGGATCGTCATGTCGGGCAGGTATTTCAGCCCATCCTCGACATTGACGAAGTTCTGCTCGCGCAATTGCGCAGCGGTCCGGCTTTCGGTAGTGGTCGGCAGATTCGGGTCCAGCGGCGCGCGCATGCTGGTCACGGTCACCGTTTCGAGCGATTGGTCGGTGGCCACGCCTTGCGCCAAAGCGCCTGCGGTGAAAAGTTGCGCCATCACGAGCGTTAAAAGACGGTATTGCAGTGTCGCGCCCGGCAGGCTGGCGATGGTGGATGAGATGACGGCTGATGATGCTGATGCTGATACTGATGACACGGTATTCTCTTTACAGGCAAGACAGCTGTCAGGATAGAGAAAACCATGCGCAAAAGTAATGCGGCATAGTGTCGCACCCCACTCTTGCCCGCGCAGTCGATACGGCCGGGCGGATATAATCGCAGCATGCAATTCCCCCTTATTTTCCGCGCCCTGCCGCAGCATGAATCATTGCGCACCCTGGTATTGATGCGCCTGGTCGCGCTGGCCGGGCAACTGGCGGTTGTCGCACTTTCGCAACTGTGGCTGGACATTCATCTGTTCCTGCCACCGGTATTTGCCGCCATGCTGTTTCTTGCTGTCTTTAATGCATGGACCTGGCGGCGCATGCGGCGCCCCGAGCCGTCCGGCGATGTCGAATTGTTCATGCAATTGCTGGTCGATGTGATCACACTGTCTGCCTTGCTGTATTTTTCGGGCGGGGCAACCAATCCCTTCGTCTCCTTTTATCTGCCGGCGCTGGCGGTCGCGGCGGCCATCCTGCCCTGGCAATATGCCGCCGCCCTTGCCGTGCTGTCGGTAGCCTGCTATTCCGTGCTGAGCTATGTCTATGTGCCGCTGCACGTCATGGACCCGGACCAGGCGGTGGCCTATCACCTGGACGGCATGTGGGCCAATTTTGCCGTTTCCGCAATTCTCATCACCGGATTTGTTGCCCATATGTCCAGAACCTTGCGCCAACGCGACCACCAGTTGGCGCAAGCGCGCGAGCAGCATGTCCAGAACGAAGGCATCCTTGCGCTCGGCACGCAGGCCGCCAGCGCCGCCCATGAAATGGGCACGCCGCTTGCCACGGTTGCCATCATTGCCGGCGAGTTGCAGCATGAAGCCAGGCAGGATGCGGGGCTGGCGCCGTACCGGGCCGACCTGGCCACCATCGAAGCCCAGATCTCACTGTGCACGACGGCGCTCAACCGCATGCGCATGCAGGCCGAAGATGAGACGCCGACGGCGAGCCTGGTCGACTGGCTGGCCGTATTCATCGAACACTGGCGGCTACGGCATCCGGCTGCACGGATCACGCTGGCGCTGGACGCCGGCGATCCGCAGATTACCCACTCCCATGCGCTGGGGCGGATTCTCCAGACGCTGCTCGACAATGCAGTGCGCGCGGCAGGCGATGTCGATACGCCGATCGAGATTGCCCTGACAGCCGAACCGGGCGCCGCGGCGATCCGGATCACGGATGCGGGGCCCGGCATCCGCGCCGATCTGCTGGAAAAGCTCGGCCATGAACAGGTGCAGAGCACATCCGGCGGACGAGGCATCGGACTCATGCTGGCATTCGCCACCGCGCGACAAATCGGCGCAACAATCCGGTTCGCATCGCGCCATCCACAAGGCACGGCGGCGACACTCACCATCCCGCTCGCATGAAGCCGGCATTCCTGATCCTTGACGATAATGAAGTATTTGCGGCAACACTGGCGCGCTCGCTTGCCCGGCGCGGGTTCGAGACGGCCGTCGCGCATACCGGAGAGCAAGCGCTGGAAGCCTGCGCGCACAGGGCGTTTCAGTATGCAACCATTGACCTGCATCTGAAGCAGGATTCCGGCCTGCAATGGATTGCGGCTTTGCGCCAGGCGCTGCCGCAGGCGCGCCTGCTGGTGCTGACCGGATACGCCAGCATTGCCACGGCGGTACAGGCAGTCAAGCTGGGGGCGGATGATTATCTGGCGAAACCGGCCAATGTGGATTCGATTCTCTCGGCGCTGAAGTTCAACGCTTCAGGCGAAAACACAGCGGAGGCGGCGAATGCGCCTGCGCCGCTCACGGTGGACCGGCTGGAATGGGAGCATATCCAGCGCATTCTGAGCGAACATCAGGGCAACATCTCTTCAACCGCCCGTGCGCTCAACATGCATCGCAGGACGCTGCAGCGCAAGCTGGCCAAGAAACCAGCGCCGAAATAGGAATATCGATCGACCACAAGTGTGTCGTTCCCGCGTGCGGGTGGTGGGAATCCAGCGTCCTTGCGGTGGCAGACACGCCGCTGGATTCCCGCCAACAACCTGCGGGAATGACAGCAGTGATATTCATTCGACACGATGCAGCACCTGAGCAGTTACCGCCAACCCATAAAAGCAGGGAGTATAGGCAAAAAACATACGATATACGCAATGAAAATGCGGGGCTTTAAAAATACCGGCAGATGTATTTTAAAAGCGGAATTTGCCCGCCACGCCGGATTTTTCCGGACTTTTGGCCTCGTTTGCGGCCTCGTTCTGGCAGAATGGCAGCGCCGGCGAGGGATTGACAGAATCAGGCGGCCAGCGCTTTTTCCAGTAATTGATGCAGGGAAGCGAATTCAGGTTCGCCAACATAGCGCTTGATGATATTGCCATTCTTGTCGATTACGAAAGTCGTCGGCGTCAGTTTCACATCGCCGAACGCCCTGGCGACATCGCCTTGCGTATCCAGCGCCACCTTGAACGGCAGGCTACGCGTCTGCGCATAGTTCAACACGTAATTGGGCGGATCATAGCTCATCGCCACCGCGACGAATTCCAGGCCCTGGCCCTTGTACTTGTTGTAGGTCTCCACCATCTGCGGCATTTCGTGTACGCAGGTCGTGCAGCTGGTCGCCCAGAAATTGACCATGACTACCTTGCCGCGCAGGCTTTGCGAAGTGATTTTTTCGCCATTCAGGCCGATGAACGTGACCTCCGGCGCCGGCTTGGACGAGGAGAAAGAAAAATAGCCCACCACGGCAATGATCAGGATGGCAACTGCCGCGAGTGCCTTGAGCCAGAGGCGATTGCGGGATACCGGAGCAGCATGCGTATTCATAACGGTTCGATCAGGAAGACAACGGAATGCATCAATACTTCCATTATAGTCGTTCGCATCTACAGCACCCGCACCAACAACACCATTACGGGCGCAGATAGGCAAAGCCTTCCCTGGCCTGTAGCCGCGCCACTTCGGCAACGCCGGAATCGACGATTTTTGCCTGTGGCAATACGCTTGCCGGCGGAATATTGTGCGCAGTCAGCGTATTGTTGCAGACGCGGAATTCCACGCCCTGCAATGCCAGCGCGGCCACTGCCGGCGCATACGGCTGGCCATTGCGGTTCTGCGCGCCGTCGAGCAGGAACCGGATGCCGTCGCCGAGCGCAACCACCACGATCCTGACGTCCGGTTCGGCGCGCAAATGGTTGCGGATATTGGCCAGCGCGCGCGATGCCTGGTCGAGCCCTTCGGACAGGTGATACACGACCTGGATGCGATCGGCCGCCTGCGCCGGCGCGTGGAATGCCGCATTCGCCAGCAGCGCAATCAGGCTGCCGGACAGCAATTTCAGGAAAGGACGCCGCATGGTTCCGGCAACAGTGAATGACATGGGAATCTCCTTGTTTTATCGGTCCCAGCGGCAGGCCGTATACGTTGCCGCCACCGCCGGCGGAATCGGCGCTTCCAGCGCCGCGCAGATGGCGCGCAACACATCGGCGATATCGACCGGCAGCGGACTGGCCTCGCCGGCGACTGCCACCAGCGTCTTGATCAGCACCGGCTTGACCAGCGGCGCAAGCTGATTGGCGCGCTCCAGCGCGACCCGCACCTGGCCGAAACCGATCGCCGCGGCATCCGTCAGGCCCGCAGCCGTCAGGCCAAGTTCCGGACAATATGCTGCGCCGCGCAGGAAGGCGTCTTTCGGCATCTGCGCCGATGCGGATGCAGCCACATGCGCAACCAGGGACAGCAGCAGTGCGCAATCGCGCCTGATGGCCGCGAGATGAGCAAATTTTATCGGCGTCGCGCGGCCGGCGCGCGCATTGAGCCGGCGCGTCAATACCGTTTGCAGCACGAATTCGGCCAGCGTGACGCGCCGGTCCGCCGCAATCACTTTCTCCACAGTGGCCAGAAATGCAACGCGCGCCGGTTCGGGCAATTGCCTGAGCGCCGGCATCGCCAGGTCCAGCAGCGGCAAACGCGCGCTTTTCGGCAGGCGTGCAATCGATGCGGCAAGGTAGCCGGCGAGCGCACTTTGTTGCGCCCCGGCGGTTTGCAGCACC
>DATEZO010000068.1:0-10505 GCA_035255485.1 Burkholderiaceae bacterium | reverse complement strand
GAAGGGGCTGGAATTTCCGCACGTGTTCCTGGTCGGCGTGGAAGAGGGCATCCTGCCGCACAAGGGCGATCCCGATGCGCCGATCGAGACATTGGGCGCGCGCATCGAGGAAGAGCGTCGATTGATGTATGTCGGCATCACCCGCGCGCAGCGCAGCCTGCACGTCACCTGGTGCAAGAAGCGCAAGCGGGCGCGCGAAAGCGTGCACTGCGACGTATCGCGCTTCATCAAGGAAATGAAGCTGGATGAAGGCGACGCGGTGCCGACGGAAGCGGAAATCATCACGCCGCAAAACCGGCTGGCGAACCTGAAGGCGCTGCTGCAGAAGCCGAAAGCGGCGTGAACCGGCCATCCGCACGTCGGGCCGCGCGCCCGTGGCTGGCGATCAGGCGCTGAATGCAGCCGCCATTGCGCTATCCCAAGGAGGAACCGGGTTATGCAGTATAATGTATGGTTATTGTGCAGATTACCCGTTTGCCGGATTGGTCCTCAGTCCTCCAGTTTTTCGCCGTTTCCGGTCGCACGTGTGTTGGCGTCTCAAGCGCTGTTCCTTCCCGATATTTACGGTCGGTCAATGAGGGGCACGCCAATCTTTATTCCTGCCTGTCGAACGAAACAGGCGACGAAAGCGAAATCGTACCAGCCTGCTTGCCAGGCCGGCTTATCTTCCGAGTGTCGCCAAACAGGCTGACTTTACAATCCGCGGCTTGCGGCTGGTTGCTGCGGCAACCGCAATCCCTTTACATGGAAATGAATTATGGCTAAAGAAGAACTTCTTGAAATGGAAGGCCTGGTTGCAGAAGTGCTGCCAGATTCCCGTTTTCGCGTGAACCTTGATAACGGGCATCAGCTGATCGCCTACACCTCCGGCAAAATGCGGCAGCATCACATCCGTATCCTCGCGGGAGACAAGGTGACGCTGGAGCTGTCTCCCTACGATCTGAGCAAGGGACGCATTACCTTCCGGCATATCGAAAAACGCGGCCCGGTTAACCCAGGGGTTCAGCGTCGCCGGTATTGAGGCGCAACAGCCCTTACGGGCAGGGATGGCAACATGAAAATTGACCGCCTGGCAGGTGCCGAAGCCATATCCGCAAAAGCAGTCGCTATCGGCATGGAGCTTGACGTAGTGATCTCCGAATGCGTCTGGGACATCGGGGAAGACCTCGGACACGAGCATGCGCATCGACTCGATCTCATCACCGCAACCAAGACGGTGCGGCTGTATTTCCCCGACCTGGAATTGACAACATCAGACAATGCGTCCCGAACCAAAAGGGTGGAGGACCGGTTGCGTCGTTCGATTGCGCAACTGCTGTTGCACCCCCCATTACCGACATACACATACCGATAAGACCATCGGCCCCATCCGTTGCCGGGTTTTCTTTCCATCACGCGTGACGGCGGAAGACTGGCAGGAGCGGGAACTGGAGCGAGCGATGTTGTTGGATATAATCAATGATGGATTTTCCTTGTTGCGCCCGTCCAGGCCCAACCCATCATTCGAAAGCAACACATCCTATGGCTTCTTCCCAAGATAACCTCAGCATGGCGGTATTCTGCGATTTTGAAAACGTCGCCCTCGGCGTACGCGACGCAAAATACGAAAAGTTCGACATCAAGCCAGTGCTCGAGCGGCTGCTGCTCAAGGGCAGCATCGTGGTCAAGAAGGCTTACTGCGACTGGGATCGCTACAAGAGCTTCAAGGCGACGATGCATGAAGCCAATTTCGAGTTGATCGAAATTCCGCATGTGCGCCAGTCGGGCAAGAACTCGGCCGATATTCGCCTGGTGGTGGATGCGCTTGATCTTTGCTATACGAAATCGCACGTCAATACCTTCGTCATCATCAGCGGCGACTCCGATTTTTCGCCGCTGGTTTCCAAGCTGCGCGAGAACGCCAAACAGGTGATCGGCGTCGGGGTCAAGCAATCGACTTCCGACCTGCTGGTCGCCAACTGCGACGAATTCATTTTTTACGATGATCTGGTGCGCGAAAGCCGGCGCACGGCGGCCAGGCGGGAAACGCAGCCCGCGGCCAGGCGCTCGCCCGATGAAGACAAGCGGCGCAAGGAAGAAATGGAAGCACGCAAGAGCCAGGCGATCGACATTGCCGTGGAGACGTTCGATGCGCTGGTATCCGAACGCGGCGATAGCGGCAAGATCTGGGCTTCGGTGCTGAAAGAAGCGATCAAGCGCCGCAAGCCTGACTTCAGCGAGTCTTACTACGGTTTCCGCGCTTTTGGCAATCTGCTGGAAGAAGCGCAGGCGCGTGGCCTGCTCGAATTCGGCCGCGATGAAAAATCGGGCGCTTACGTGTATCGCAGCAACGGCACAATGGCTGGCGCCGAAGCGGCGCTCGAGCCGGTTGTGCCGGCTGCGCCGATCGTCACGGTAGAACCGGAAGTCGCCGAGAAAAACGACGTCAGGCATGAGCCGCGCCGCAAGAGCCGCGGCGGCCGCAAGCCGGCGGCAAGGAAATCGGAGGCGGCTTTGACGCAGCCGGCCGATACGCTTTCGGAAGCGACGGCGATTATGGTCGAACTGCCGGCGCAAATGACGCCGGAACCCACACTTCCGGAACCAGTCGTACCGGAACCGGTCGCGATCAAGCCGGCGCGAAAGACAGCCACTCGCAGCCGACGCCCGCGCAAGACGGAACGGGCGCCGGACAGCGAGTGAATCCAGGATTGCCGGCATCCTGCTGCAAGCGTGCAGGATGCCGGCGTCGGGCAATGCGGTTTTACTGTCTTTTTTAATTGCTGAAAGCATAATTGCCCTCATGGCAAGCGCACGCATGCACGATGGCGCGGCTTGATGTTTATCAATGACCCGGGATGGACGCGCTGCCATGCTGCTTCCCTTTCCCGCTCGTCGGGCTTTCATTTGAGGATGTCAAGATGCAAAAAAGACTAGAGGGTAAAGTCGCTGTCGTTACCGGCGCCAGCAGCGGTATCGGACGCTCGATCGTCGAACGTTATGTCGCCGAAGGCGCCAGGGTCGTGGCGTTTGCCCGCAACGGCGCCGCCCTGGATGAACTGGCCAGGTTGTTTCCCGGCAGCGTAACGACAGTCACCGGCGATGTGACAAAGGAAGACGACCTGAAGCGCCTGGTGCAGGCAACAGTCCAGACCCATGGCGGCGCGGATATCGTGGTGCCGAACGCCGGCATCGCTCGCGTAGTATCCTTCGAGGACAGCAATGCCGCCGCCTTTGCCGACCAGTTCTCGGTGAACCTGTATGGCGCCGTGGAAACCGTCCGCCTGTTTCTGCCGCACATCCGCAAGGGCGGTTCAGTGCAGTTCATTACCACTTTTCTCACGCAGGTGGGATTTCCGGGCCTCGCCATTTACAGTGCCAGCAAGGCAGCGCTCAAATCCTTTTCGCAAACACTGGCAGCAGAACTTGCACCCAGGGGCATTCGCGTCAATGCCATTGCGCCGGGACCGATCGGCACGCCGCTCTGGGGCACTGTCGGACTGACACCGGACCAGCTTGGCGCCGTCGCCGAAAAGGTCACTGCCCGCTTGATGCCGGGCGCCTTCGGCCAGCCCGAGGATATCGCCGAGACGTCGGTATTTCTTGCTTCCGATGCAGCCAAAAACATCTACGGCCAGGAAATCGTCGTGGATGGCGGCTATACCATCGGTTAAGGCCGGATGCGGCTCGTGCCATTGCGGCGCGAGCCGATCGCCGGTGCAGCCGTGCACCTGTTGCAATGGCTGTCACGCCCTGACGGGAGCCACCCTAGAACCGCAATCCGCTCCCCTTTCTGTAAAGCGCGATATCGAGATAATTCGACAGGTAGTTGCGGTCGCCCGAGGCGGTGGCGGTCAGGCCGCCGAGATCGAGCACGCCATTTTTCTCCATGAACTCATGCAGCGCGCGTCCCGGCATCTTCGCCTGCTGGATCGCTTTCGCCAATGCCTTGGCGGCGGCAAAGCCTTCCAGGGTCAATGAGGATACGGCTTCATCCCGGTATTTGCGCATCATGTTCAAGTGCTCCATCTGGAGCACCGATGTGCCGGCGCCCGGATCGGGCACGACCTGGGAAAATACGGTCCATTCGATTGCTTGCGTTCCGGCCAGTTCGCGCAATGTATCGAGATTGATCAGAGAAGTGCCGGCGACGAAAGCCTGCCCGCCATGCTGGCGGTAATTTTTCAGAAACAGTGCCGTGTTGATCGTATCCGCGATGACGAGCACAAGGTCCGGTTTGGCCGCGACCAGGCGTTCTGCCGTCTGTGCGACAGAAGCGCCATCTGCGTCAATGCGCACCGTGGCGCTCAGTGTCATGCGGTGCGCTGTCAGTTCGGCGTTTAGATTTTTGTAGGCATCGGCATTCGACGCCGTTTCCTGGTAGGCGACGGCGACGTTTTTCATGCCGAGCTTGCCGAAATGGCGCAGGATATGCCGCACTTCCTGCTGATAGCCCGGCCGCCAGAACAGTACGCGATCGCGAATGGCGTAATTGCCCGCCGCCAGCGGCGCGAACAGGAGATAGCTGCTATTGCGGAATGCAGCAGAGCGCACCACCGCGCGCACCGACTCGTCGCCGACGCCGCCCAGCAGATATTCGGCATGATCGAGTTCGATCAGGTCAGCCACCAGCCTGGCGGCGATGTCCGGCTGTCCGTGGTCGTCGCGGGCCAAATACTGGATTCTTCTGCCATTAATGCCGCCGTTCGCGTTCATCATGTCGAAACAGGTTTTGATGCCCGCGACATAGTCGCGGCCGATGCTGGCATTCGGCCCGGAGAGATCGATCGCTTGTCCGATGACAATGACATTGCCGGAGGCGCTCGCCGGGAGCGCGCAAAATGCCATTGAAACGAGGGCGGTTTTCAATGCTGCGCGGAGAAAGAACATGAACATCATGTGATCCATAAAAAGAGGTGCGTTGATCGGACGGTGCAGTCCTGCAAACTCCTTTGGCGGAAAGGCCCTGCCGCCGTCCGCCCTTATGCGCGCCGCCGCACGGTGGCTTTTTCAGGATTGGTCGGGACCGGTGCGACCGACTTTCCCGGCGACTGCAGTGCGCGACGACCGGGGTGCGGCAGCACGACCGCAGTCGCCGGCACGGCGGCAAGGGGCGTATCGCCCAGCTTGAACACGGCGACCGCTTGCGACAACTTTGCCGCCTGCATGTCGAGCGCTTCGGCCGCCGCCGCAGCATGTTCCACTTGGGCCGCATTGCACCGCGTCGCTTCTTCCATCTGGCATACGGACTGGCTGACTTGGGCGATGCCGGCGCTTTGTTCGCTGCTGGCCGCGCTAATGTCGTGCATCAGCGCCGCGACATGCTGGACCGCATCGACGATTTTCTCCATGGTCGCGCCGGCGGCGTCTGCCTGCCTGTCGCCCTCGCTGATTTGTTCTACCGAACCCTCGATCAGAACCTTGATCTCTTTTGCGGCTGCACCGGAGCGTTGCGCCAGGGCTCGCACTTCGGCTGCCACCACGGCAAAGCCGCGGCCCTGTCCGCCGGCGCGCGCCGCTTCCACCGCCGCATTCAGCGCCAGGATATTGGTCTGGAACGCGATGCCGTCGATCACGCCGATGATGTCGATAATCCTGCGCGAACTGTCCTTGATGGACGCCATCGTGGCGGTCAGGCGGTTGACGGCCTCGCCGCCTTGCAGCGCTACTTCCGCAGCGGAGCGAACCAGGCGGCTCGCGGCAGCGGCATTCTGATCATTTTGCTGCACCACGGAAGTGATCTCTTCCATGGCGCTGGCAGTCTGCTGCAGGACCTCGACCTGCGCCTCGGTGCGCGCGGACAGCGCCGCACTATCGGCAGCAATGTCATGCGATGTCAGATTGATCGATTCACTGCCGGATCGCACTTCGGCGACCAGGCTCGCCAGCGATGCATTCATGGCACCGAATACGTTGGCGAAATGGCCGATTTCATCGGTTGCGCGCGAATGAATCCGTCCCGTCAGATCGCCGTGTGCGGCGCGCTCGGCGGCGGCTTCCAGCGTGGAAACTTCGCGCGAGAATGAGGCATAGAAACCGGCCAGCAAATAGATCGCGGCCAGTACGGCGGCGGCGATCGCTGCCGCAATCACCAGCAAACGCGCCGTATAGCGCTCGATGCGTGCCTGCAGCAGCGCGTCGAGTGCGCCCGCAGCAGCGTCGGCCGTCGAATAAAGCGCGTCGATGCTGTCGCTGCCGGCTTTGAAGAAGTCCTTGCCTGACTTCTGGTTGTAGGCATTCAGCACTTCATCCTGGGCGCGGTCGAGAAACGCCAGAGAGGCGTGCACCGATGCGAGCCGGGGTTCGAGTGCGATGCGCAAGTCCCCATTCTCGCGGAAGGCGGCGTCGAATTGCCCGGGCACGCGCGCCAGGTCGCGGCGCGCCACCAGGACCAGTGAATTCAGCATGGCGTCCTCGTTTGCTTCAAGGAGGCCGGTATCGATATAGGCCGCGCCGCGCCCGGCGATATGCGCCAGGCTGTCGGCAATTTGCGGAAGGCTGCCGGTGAAGACGCGGGTCAAATGCACGCTGTCGATTTCCGGATCGAGCGTCAGGCCGGAGCGGTCCGACACCAGCGTTGCCAGCCCTGTCAGCCTACTGATGACATCGGTGTGCTGCGCATAGCTTTCCTTGCTGGCAGCCGTGCCTGCGCCGTGCTTCAACGCATCCCATTTGTCCTTGACTTCCTGCCATGGCCGGGTCGCGCCAAAACCGGCTGCGAGCAGGCCGGATCGATCAAGCGCCCTTATTTTCTCGTCGATCGCAGTGCGTACTGGCGTGCTCGATTCGCCGGCGCCCGGATTGCCGGCAAGCTGCATGTGCCGCAGCGCGCGGTGCTTCTGGACCAGCAGTGTCAGCGCCTGTATGTCGCGCACGGCAGCAACGCCGTGGCGCTCTTGCCGGGCGATGCTGATCGACTTCATCAGCTCGGAAAGCAGAAAGGAGGTGGAGAGCAGAAGCGGCGCCGCAAACATCAAACTCACGATGGCAAACTTTGGCAACAGGCGCAGACGCTGCATCAGGAGCACGGCGGGAGCGAGCAGAAGATTCATGGTGGCTCAATCAAGTGAATTGTTTCCCTGATTGTGACCAGCAATTATGACGCGTTGATGAAACCGCATCGGCCCGGTTGCCATGCGATTCCATGCGCAGTCGCATTGTTTGCCGGCGCACCTGGCAATACCTTGTCATTCTCATGTCACAAGTCATTGTCATGATTCGTTGTAAAGAGTTAAAGGCGTTTGGCTATTTACTTACACAGGGTCGGCATTGCATGCGCGCTTACACAATTTTCCGGCGTCTCGCCAATAAGGCGTCAAGGCCTGCGCTGTCGCGGCGCACGCTCCTTTCATGCCTGCTCTGGCTTGCCGTGTGTGCAGCGCTCGGCGCTTTGCCATGGATTGCCGTCGAGAGCATGATCGCCAATGAGCAACGGGCATTCGATAAGGCGATCTCGACCGACGCCATGTCAATTGCCGGCGGCTATGCGCAATACCTGACGCGATCGATCGAGCAGATGGATCAAGTGACGATGCACATCAAATTCGACTGGGAAAAGTCGCACGGCATGCTGCGGCTGGATGATCTGGTGGCGCGCGGCCTGTTCACCGCGCCGCAATTCGTACTGGTATCCATCGCCGATCGCACCGGGCGTATCGTCACGACGACGGCGCATCCGGAACAGTCCGGTTCGATTGCCGGTCACCTTTATTTTCAACTGCACAAAAACAATATTTCATCGGCCCTGCATATTGCGCCGCCCGAGGTCGACAACCTGTCGGGAAAGACCGTGATCCGCTTTACGCGCAGGCTTGACGCCAATGACGATAAATTCGACGGCGTCGTCGTACTATCGGTCGAGCCGGAATATTTTTCCGCGTTTTACGACGGGCCGAGCGTAGGCAACATCGACTTTCTGGCAGCCGTCGGTGCAGACGGCATACCGCGTTCGTCGCGCATTGGGGCCAGGAGCTATACCCCGACAATGCCGGCGCTGCGCCGTATCCCCGCGTTCGGGCGGCAGGGCGCTGCCGGCACATTTGCGCTCAATGGCGGACGGTGGCTCGATGCCGAATGGTTCACCGACAATGAGCGGCGATTTGTCGGATGGCAGACCCTGACGGCCTATCCGCTGACTGTCATGGTCGGCTTGTCCGAGCGCGAACGATTGCTGCGGTATGCGCAAAGCTGGATAACCTACCGGCGCCTTGCGGCATGGAGCAGCGCAATGCTCGTCATGTCCGTTCTTGTCGCCGCTTTCATGGCAGGCCGCCTGGCGCGCAAGAAGCAGCAGGCGCGCAGCGTGCAGGCCGCCTATCGGCTCGCGACCGAATCGGGCGACGAAGGGTTTTACATGCTGCATCCCCTGGCAGCGGAAGACGGCCTGATCATGGATTTTGAGATCATGGATTGCAACGCGCGCGGCGCTGCGCTGTTCGACATGACGAAAGCCGAATTTCTGGGGCGACGATTGTCGTGGAATTATTCGGCCGACGATTTTAGTCGCACGCTGGTAGCCTATCGTCGGGCAATGGCATCCGGCAGGTATGAAGAGGAAGTGCAGTATTCCTCCGGGTCGCGTAGCCGCATGAAATGGGCGCGGCGCAAAATTGTGCGCTCCGGCGATGCGCTGGCGGTGACGCTGTGCGACATCACCGAAGCCAAGGCGCAAGAGCGTGAACTGATCCGGCTTGCCAACACCGACGAGTTGACCGGCTTGCCGAACCGGGCGTGGCTGATGAAATTTCTGTCGACGGCGCTGGAGCAGGCCGCGCAGACCGATGGAGCGCTCGCATTGCTCTTCATCGATCTCGACAGATTCAAGGAAGTAAATGATGCATTCGGTCATTCCGCCGGCGATGCCTTGTTGCGCGAGGCGGCGCAACGACTGCAGTCGACCTTGCGCCCGGCTGACCATATCGCGCGGTTTGGCGGCGACGAATTTACAGTCGTCCTGCACCCGGCCGGCGGCGAATCCGAGGCTGTGCGCGTGGCCGAGCGCATTATCCAGGCGCTCGGCCAGCCGTTCCAGCTTGCCGGCGGCATCGACCAGATCGGCGCATCGGTCGGCATCAGCCTGTATCCGCGTGATGGCGATACCGCCGAAGCGCTGCTCAAGAATGCAGATATCGCGATGTATGCGGCGAAAGCCGAAGGAAAAGGCGCCTGCTGCATTTACCGCCAGGAATTGTACGAAAGTATCAAGGCGCGCGTCGGCATCGAACGGGCACTGGCGGAAGCGCTTGAGGTCGATCAGTTTATTTTGCATTATCAACCGCGCATCGATGCCGCGACCGGCAAATTATTGAGCCTGGAAGCGCTGGTGCGCTGGCATCATCCGCAACGCGGCATCGTGCCGCCCATGGAATTCATTCCCTTGGCGGAGAGCACGGGATTGATCGTCAGGTTGGGTGCGCTGGTGGTCGAAAAGACGTGCCGGCAACTGGCGCAATGGCGGGCACAGGGGCTGCCCCTGGCGCCGGTATCCATCAATGTTTCGGCAGTCCAGTTTCACCATGGCGGCATTTACGATGTGCTGGCCGCATGCATGGAGCGTTTTCGTATCGGCCCGGAATGGATCGAACTGGAAATCACCGAATCGGCGATGCTGGGCGACCACGCCGGGATTGCCGGGAAACTTGCGGCCATCCAGGCGCTCGGCATCAAGCTGGCGGTGGACGATTTCGGCACCGGCTATTCCTCGCTGTCGCAACTGCAACGGCTCGATATGGATGTCTTGAAAGTCGATCGCATCTTCACGGCGGAGCTTGGCAAAAAAGCTGAAAGCATAGTGCTGTTTAAAGCCATCGTTTCCATGGCGCATGCACTCGGCATGCGCGTTGTCGCGGAAGGCGTCGAGACGCAACAGCAGGCCCATCTGCTGCGGGCGCTTGGCTGCGATGAGTTGCAGGGCTATCTGATATCGCGCCCGGTGCCGCCGGGCGCGGTGCCGGCTCTCATGCATGGCGCGTTGCTTGTGTTCGATGCGGGCAGCCGATACGCAATATTACCGGGATCCGAAATAGAGACTGGCTATGCTTTGGCAGAATAGGGAATTTCCTGCCGGCACACCAAGACAGCACTCCTGCTTGCAGCCACGCACTTGATGGCATGTGTTACAAATGG
Organism: Burkholderiaceae bacterium; assembly: GCA_035255485.1. Taxonomy (GTDB): domain Bacteria; phylum Pseudomonadota; class Gammaproteobacteria; order Burkholderiales; family Burkholderiaceae_D; genus DATEZO01. The sequence continues at coordinate 401 of DATEZO010000068.1, read as the reverse complement.
CGCAAAGTACTTCACGAAACTCCTGCGAGGCTGATAAAGTCTTGATCCAGGCATTTGTCTGCCTGTTTTCAGCGGGCTCCGAATTCTTGCAATACATCAGCCCGATGCCGCTGACTCGCCGGACTTGTTTCTCATTGAAATTGCATTAGGTACTTGATCATTTTCAGTACAATCGTCGCCCGCTGTGATGCAATGGCACCATGCATGCATCCTTGCTGCCAAAGCGGCACAAATACGGTGTCTTGCGTGGGGTGTTCCGATAATGGAGTGCTCCTGGCCTTTAACGATGGATGACAAAGGAAAAAATGGCAACCGGAAAAATTCTCGTCGCGCAAGGCGGCGGCCCGACGGCGGTGATCAACCAGTCGATGGTGGGTGTAGCGCTGGAAGCGCGTCGTTTT
>DATEZO010000067.1:0-17591 GCA_035255485.1 Burkholderiaceae bacterium | reverse complement strand
TAGGCGCCGTACACGCGCAATCGGTCCAGATTGATGATCGTGATGCTGCCGTAATCCAGTTTCAGCAACCCGGCTTTTTCCAGCAGCTGCAGCGCCTGGTTGGCGCGCTGGCGCGAGGTGCCGCACAAATAGCCGATTTCTTCCTGCGAAATCTGCAGTTCGCGGCCGCTGGCAGGATTCAGGTAAGGATTGAACAGCGCTGCCAGGCAGCGTGCAACGCGTGTGTCCGGCTCCAGCATGCGATCGTATTCCACCAGCGAAATGAAGAGCGCCAGCCGCTCGTTCAACTGCCGCAGCAGGAAATGATTGAAACTGATGCTGTTATCGACCAACCATTCAAAAGTGGCGCGCGGCATGAAGCCGAGCCGGCTGTCGCGCAATGCCACCACGTCATATTTGCGCAATTCGGTTTTCAGCAGTGAACCTTCACCGAACCAGCCGCCGGTCATCAATCCGGTGAAGGTCACCGTTTTGCCTTCCGGCGACATGCTGCTCATTTTCAGCAGCCCCTCGTCAACGCCGATCCAGTGGTCAACCGGTTCGCCCTTGCGGCATACGTAGGCGCCGGCTGTTACCCTACGCTCCACCAGTTCGGATTCCACCCGGGCCAGTTGATCGGCATTTAGCGAATGTGCCCAAATAGTCTTGCCAAGCATTAATTGAATCGAAGTTTTAGTAGCTGTCATGATGCAACGCAATATCGAAAGTCGGTGAATTGTCCTTGAAATGACATCCATGTCTGCGCACAGTCGCTATTATCATCGCATAAATGCACCAGGCACCCGGTTACAACGGGCTGCTTCGGCAAGCCGACACGATCGGTGACGGCAACGACCAATATTCGTTACCAGCGACAAGAGGGGCACGATGGTGGAGACCATGCAAGCTTCGGGACAGGAGACCTTTCCCCGATTGCTGTTGCAACACGGGCAAGTCAGGCCGCACAAACCCGCCTTTCGCGAAAAGGATCTGGGTATCTGGCAAACCGCCAGCTGGGCGCAAGTCAGTGACGAAGTGCGAGCGCTGGCATGCGGCTTGGCCGCGCTCGGCTTTCAACGCGGCATGAACTTGGCCGTGATTGGCGACAACCGGCCGCGCCTGTATTGGGCAATGGCGGCGGCGCAATGTCTGGGCGGCGTACCAGTTCCGTTGTACCAGGACGCCCCGGCCGCCGACATGGGGTATGTGCTGGATAACGCCGAAATTGATTTCGCGGTGGTCGAGGACCAGGAACAGGTCGACAAGCTGTTCGAAATCAAGCAGACCATGCCGCACCTCGGCACCCGCCTGCAGCACATCCTCTTTGAAGACGAACGCGGCATGCGCCACTACGCGCAGCCGGAACTGACTTCCTACGCCAAGGTGCAGGCAATAGGGCGCGAGTACGATCGTGCCCACCCCGGATTTTTCATGCAACAGGTAAACGCCGGACAGCCGGACGATGTGGCCATCATGCTGTATACCTCGGGCACCACCGGCAAGCCGAAAGGCGTCTGCCTGACACACCGTGCGGTGATCGACCGCGCCCGCGCCGGTGCTGATATGGAGGGCTTGACCGATGCGGACACCATTCTCAGTTACCTGCCAATGGCCTGGGTCGGCGATAACCTGTTCTCGTATGCGCAGGCGCTGGTGACGGGATTTACCGTCAACTGCCCGGAATCCGGTGACACGGTGATGAATGACTTGCGCGAGATCGGCCCGACTTATTATTTTGCGCCGCCACGCGTGTTCGAAAACATGCTGACCACGGTCATGATCCGGATGGAAGACGCCAGCGCAATCAAGCGCAAGATGTTCCATGCATTCATGGCGGTCGCAAATCGTGTCGGCCCCGCCATCCTCGATGGCAAGCCGGTTGGCCTGCTCGACCGTCTCAAATACGCGCTCGGCAATCTGCTGGTGTACGGGCCGCTGCGCAACGTGCTGGGCATGAGCCGGATCCGTGTCGGCTATACTGCCGGCGAAGCGATCGGGCCAGACCTGTTTGCGTTTTATCGCTCGATCGGCATCAACCTGAAGCAGTTGTACGGCTCGACCGAAGTATGCGTATTCGTCTGCATCCAGCCCAACGGCCAGGTCAAACCGGATACCGTCGGCCCGCCGGCCCCAGGCGTCCATGTCAAAATCAGCAATGCCGGGGAAGTATTGATCAAGACGCCCGGCATGTTCGCCGGCTATTACAAGCGCCCCGAAGCCACCGCCGAAGCCTTTGATGCGGAAGGCTGGTATCAGACCGGCGACGCCGGCTTCTTCGACAGCGATGGCCATCTGAAAATCATCGATCGCGCCAAGGATGTCGGCAAACTGAATAGTGGCGCCATGTTCGCGCCCAAGTACATCGAAAACAAACTGAAGTTTTTCCCCTTCATCAAGGAAGCGGTGGCGTTCGGCAACGGCCGCGACCAGTGCACCGCCTTCATCAACATCGACATCGAAGCGGTCGGCAACTGGGCCGAACGGCGCGGCATCGCCTATTCCGGCTATACCGACCTCGCGGCGCAGGAGCCGGTGTACGACCTGATTGCGGAATGCGTGGAAAAGGTCAATCTCGATCTGTCGAACGATCCCTTGCTGGCCGATTCGCAAATTCATCGCTTCCTGATCCTGCACAAGGAACTCGATCCGGACGACGATGAACTGACCCGCACCCGCAAGGTGCGGCGCGGCTTCATCGAACAGAAGTACGCAGTCCTGATCGACGCGCTATACAGCGGCAAGCGGTCGCAGTACATTGAAACCCAAGTGAAATTCGAGGATGGGCGACAAGGCACGGTCGCGGCCGATTTGAAGATTCGCGACACCAAAACCTTTGCGGCGGTACGCAAGGCCGCCTGAGCGCAACCTGATTTCTATCCATGGCAAACACTCGACAAATCGGCGACGTCATCCTTGATCTGCAGAATATTTCGCTCGCGTTCGGCGGCGTCAAGGCGCTGACGGACATTTCGTTCAACGTGCGGCAGCATGAAATTCGCGCCATCATCGGCCCCAACGGGGCCGGCAAGAGTTCGATGCTGAACGTGATCAACGGCGTGTATCACCCGCAGCAGGGCGGCATCGTGTTCCATGGTGAAAAGCGGCACGAAATGAATCCGACCAAGGCGGCGCGCCAGGGCATCGCCCGCACTTTCCAGAATATCGCGCTATTCAAGGGCATGACGGTGCTGGACAACATCATGACCGGGCGCAACACCAAGATGCGATCCGGCGTACTGGCCAATGCACTGTGGTGGGGGCCGGCGCGCAATGAAGAAATTGCGCACCGCAAGGTAGTCGAAGAAGTAATCGACTTCCTCGAAATCCAGCACATCCGCAAGGTGCCGGTCGGCCGTCTGGCCTACGGCCTGCAAAAGCGGGTCGAGCTGGCCCGTGCGCTGGCGGCGGAACCGAGCATGCTGCTGCTGGACGAACCGATGGCCGGCATGAATGTCGAGGAAAAGCAGGACATGTGCCGCTTCATCCTCGACGTCAACGATCAATTCGGTACCACCATCGTGCTGATCGAGCACGACATGGGCGTCGTGATGGATATTTCCGATCGCGTGGTGGTGCTCGATTACGGCAAGAAAATCGGCGACGGCACGCCGGACGAAGTGATGAACAATCCCGAGGTGATCAAGGCTTATCTCGGCACCACGCATTAGCGGTCAAAACAAGCAGGGGACTCGAACGATGCAATTCTTCTTTGAGGTGACGATCAGCGGCCTGTTGTCGGGCCTGATGTATTCGCTGGTCGCGCTCGGCTTCGTGCTGATCTACAAGGCTTCCGGTGTATTCAATTTCGCCCAGGGCGCAATGGTGTATTTCGCGGCACTGGCAGTGGTGGGTTTGATGGACCAGGGTTTGCCGATGTGGGCGGCGATCATCGGCGCATTCCTGGTGATGCTGGCGCTGGGACTGGCGACCGAGCGCTTCGTATTGCGCAAGCTGGTCAACCAGCCGGAAATCACCCTGTTCATGGCGACCATCGGCCTGGCGTTTTTTCTGGAAGGATTGGGGCCGCTGCTGTTCGGCAATGCCGTGCGCCCACTCGATCTTGGCATCGTCGACGAACCGATCATGTCGATCATGGATAGCATCGGTATCGGCATTTCGAAATTCGACCTGTTCGCCTCTGGCATGGTAATCGCGCTGGTCGTGCTGCTGGCACTGTTTTTCCAGAAAACCAAGGTCGGCCGTGCATTGCGCGCAGTGGCGGACGACCATCAGGCTGCGCTATCGCTCGGCATTCCGCTGCAGCACATCTGGGCCATCGTTTGGGGCCTGGCCGGTTTTGTCGCACTGGTTGCCGGCCTGCTCTGGGGCTCGCGCAACGGCGTGCAGTTCGCGCTGACCATGACGGCATTAAAAGCCTTGCCGGTGCTGATCCTTGGCGGTTTCACTTCGGTCCCGGGCGCGATCGTCGGCGGCCTGATCATCGGCGTCTCGGAAAAGCTGGCGGAAATCTATATCCCGCCAGTGATGCAAGGCTTGTTCGGCGGCAATTTCGGCGGTATTGAAGGCTGGTTTCCATATGTGTTTGCGCTGCTGTTCTTGCTGGTGCGGCCGGAGGGTCTGTTTGGCGAGAAGCATATCGATCGGGTATAGGGCGTCGTTGAATTTGTAGTCGCCTTTCTTTGCTTACTTTCTTTGGCGAAGCAAAGAAAGTAAGTGGCCGCCGGGCCACCCCCGGCTTGTCACCACGAAGTAGCGGTGTTTTCAGTAGGCGACAAACGCCACTGGGGGGAATGCATGCATTCCCGCCTACGTGGGAACGACTAGTTGGAAAAATTTGCAAACGAATGAACGTTAACTGCAACAAGCAGAGCTAGCGAAACACATACAAGAACGATCAGGAGAGCCATCAATGCTTTACCGCGAAGCCGGCCAGTTCAAGACTTCTTACATCGCCGACAGCCAGATCTTCCCGATCCGGCAGGACCGTATCGGCATGGCGATCATGCTGGCCATTGCCTTTGTGCTGATCCCTGCCTTCGGCAGCGAATACTGGTTCTCGGCAATCCTGATCCCGTTCCTGGTGCTGGCGCTGGCCGCGCTCGGGCTCAATATCCTGACCGGCTACGCCGGCCAGCTCTCGCTTGGTACCGCCGCCTTCATGGCGGTCGGCGCCTACGCCGCCTACAACTTCCAGCTGCGCTTCGAGGGTATCCCGGTCCTGCTGTCGTTTGCACTGGCGGGCTTGTGCGCAGCCGGCGTCGGCGTCCTGTTCGGGCTGCCGTCGCTACGCATCAAGGGCTTCTATCTGGCGGTGGCAACCCTGGCCGCGCAGTTTTTCGTAGTCTGGGCACTGACCAAATTTTCCTGGTTCTCCAACAACAGCTCGTCCGGCGTCATCAGTGCACAGAAGCTGGAAATGTTCGGCTACCCGATCGACACGCCGATGACCAAGTACCTGTTCGTGCTATCGATCGTTTGCGTGATGGCGCTGCTAGCCAAAAACATGGTGCGCTCTTCTACCGGCCGCGCCTGGATGGCGGTGCGCGACATGGACGTGGCGGCAGAGGTGATCGGCATTCCGCTGATGAGGACCAAGTTGCTGGCGTTTGCCATCAGTTCGTTCTATTGCGGCGTGGCTGGCGCCTTGTATGCGTTTTGCTATCTCGGCTCGGTCGAGCCGGACGGCTTTTCGCTCGAGCTGTCGTTTCGCATCCTGTTCATGATCATCGTTGGCGGCGTCGGCAGCATTCTCGGCGCATTCCTCGGCTCGGCCTTCATCCTGCTGTTGCCGATCCTGCTCGACAATCTTTTGCCGCCGCTGGCCGCCTTCCTGCATCTGCCGTTTACCAATGCCACGGTGTCGTACATCCAGATGATGGTGTTCGGTGGCCTGATCATTTTTTTCCTGATTGTCGAACCGCACGGATTGGCGCGCCTGTGGCAGATCACGAAGGAAAAACTGCGCCTGTGGCCGTTCCCGCATTAAAGAGATTTCCCCCGCAGTAAATCGCATGCCGTACCCGTTTAACGCTTAAAGGAGACATATCTTGAAAATGATAAATAAACTGATGTTGACCGTGGCTGCAGCGACTTCGCTGCTGCTGCCGGTCAGCGAGGCGGTGGCGCAGGCCAACGAGCAATTCATGGCAATCCCCAGCTATCGGGTCGGTCCGTATGGCGCCAATGGCCAGGCCTATTACGGCGGCATGATCGACTATTTCAACTACGTCAACATGAAGGAAGGCGGCATCAACGGCGTCAAGCTGACCTGGGAAGAATGCGAAACCGAATACAACAATGCCAAGGGCGTGGAGTGCTATGAACGGCTGAAGAGCAAGGATCCGGTCGCGCATGGCACCGTATTCAACGTGATGGCCACCGGCATTACGTATGCATTGATCGAAAAATCGGTGGAAGACAAGGTGCCGCTGCTGTTCCCCGGCTACGGTCGGACCGATGCGGTGGATGGCACCGTGTTCCCGTGGGGATTCCCGCTGGTAACGACTTACCAGATGCAGGTGTCGGCGATCGTCAAATTCCTGGCCTCGAAAAACAAGGGCTCGCTGGCCGGCAAGAAAATCGTCTACATGTATCACGACTCGGCTTACGGCAAGGAACCGATCATGGCACTGGAAGCCGAAGCCGCGCTTGGCAAATTCAGCGTGATCCAGATTCCGGTCGCGCATCCAGGCAACGAGCAGGGTGCGCAGTGGCTGCGCATCCGCCAGGAAAAGCCCGATTACGTGATCTTCTGGGGCTGGGGCGTCATGAACCAGACGGCGCTGAAAGCGGCGCAGAAAGTCGGTTATCCGCGTGACCAGATGGTGGGTTCCTGGTGGGCTGGTTCGGAAGAGGACACCGTACCGGCCGGTCCCGCCGCCAAAGGCTACATGAGCGCTACCTGGAACGTCGCCGGCGATGCGCCGCCAGCCATTGCCGGCATCGAAAAAGTGGTGTACGGCGCCGGCAAGGGCAACCTCCAGGACAAGAGCAAGGTCGGCTCGGTGCTGTACAACCGCGGCGTTTCGATCGCGATCGTGACGGTGGAAGCAATCCGCAATGCGCAGGCCAAGTACGGCAAAGGCAAAACCATCACTGGCGAGCAAATGCGCTGGGCGCTGGAAAACATCGACTTGAACAACGCCCGCCTGAAGCAACTGGGCGCTACCGGCCTGCTGCCGGAAATCAAGACTTCCTGCCAGAACCATGAAGGCTCCGGCAAGATCAAGATCCAGCAGTGGGACGGTAGCAAGTGGGTCATGATTTCCGACTGGATCGAGGGCAACAAGGCCTTGATCCACCCGCTGTTCCAGGCCAGCGCTGCCAAGTATGCCAAGGAAAAAGGCATTACCCCGGGCTGCCTGAAGTAATCCGTTACAGGCTCGATTAGCGTCCGTGGCCCGCGCCACGGACGGTTTTCCGGTGGCAACTGGCGTGTCAGCCCAGCCGCCACCGGAAAACCGGTAGAAACAACGGAACGGCATCTGACCATATCCATTATCCATGGAGTATGTAGTATAGAACGCCATTTCATACTCGGCATTAGACGTCGCTATCAGGAGTATAGGCATGAAAGCTGGATTGTCGCGGCCCGCGACCCCCTCAAGCAGCAGCGCACAGCCCGGCGTAGCGCTCTGCATCAACAACATTGAAGTCATTTATGACCATGTGATCCTGGTCCTGAAAGGCGTTTCGCTGCAAGTCCCGACCGGCAAGATCGTCGCCCTGCTCGGCGCCAACGGCGCCGGCAAGAGTACGACCCTGAAAGCGATATCGAACCTGCTGCGCGCCGAGCGCGGCGATGTCAGCAAGGGCAGCATCGACTTCAATGGCGAACGGGTGGATCAGTTGACACCGAACGATCTGGTCAAGCGCGGCGTGATCCAGGTGATGGAGGGCCGGCATTGCTTCGCTCATCTGTCGATCGAGGACAACCTGCTGACCGGCGCCTACATCCGCAAGATCAGCGCCGCCGAAGTACGGCGCGAGCTGGAAAAGATCTACACCTACTTTCCGCGCCTGAAAACCCGCCGCAAGTCACAGGCCGGTTACACCTCGGGCGGCGAGCAGCAGATGTGCGCAATCGGCCGCGCCCTGATGGCGCAGCCATCGATGGTGCTGCTGGACGAACCGTCAATGGGCCTGGCGCCGCAACTGGTGGAAGAAATTTTCGAGATTGTCAAAAGCCTGAACCAGAAGGAGAAGGTGTCATTCCTGCTGGCCGAACAAAACACCATGGTGGCGCTGCGCTATGCCGATTTCGGCTATATCCTGGAAAACGGCCGGGTAGTGATGGAAGGCATGGCCAGCGAACTGGCCAACAATGAGGACGTCAAGGAATTTTATCTCGGCGTCTCCGGCAGCGACCGCAAGAGTTTTCGCGACATGAAGTTCTACCGCCGGCGCAAGCGCTGGCTGGCTTGATCCCGGCCAACCGCTGCGGTGCCGATACCCACTCCCGCCCAACCCAGTATTCCATCCATCATGTCCGACTTTCTCGATACACTCGAAGTCCGCGATCCGCATGTGCGCGAACGCGATCTGATGACGCAATTGCCGCACCTGGTGGCGCACGCGCAAGCCGCACCCGGCTGGGCGCGGATCCTGGCTGGCATCAACGCGGCCGACATCACCTCGCGCGCAGCGCTAGCGCAATTGCCGATCACGCGCAAATCCGATTTGAAACACCTGCAGCACGATGCCATGCCATTTGGCGGGCTGACTGCCACGTCACCACGCCAGCTCGGCCGCTGGTTCGTGTCGCCCGGACCGATCTTCGATCCGGAAGGACGCGGCAGCGACTGGTGGCGCTATGCACGGCCGTTTCACGCAGTCGGCCTGCGCCCCGGCCATGTAATCCAGAACTGTTTTTCGTATCACTTCACGCCGGCGGCGTTCATGGTCGAAGGCGGCGCGTTCAAGCTCGGCTGCGCGGTGATTCCGGCCGGCAGCGGCCAGACCGAAATGCAGGTACAGGCAATAACGGCGCTGAAGCCAGATGCGTACGCCGGCACGCCGTCTTTCCTCAAGATCATCGTGGAAAAGGCGCATCAGATGGGCGCCGACATCAGCAGCCTGCAACGCGCAGTGGTTGGCGCCGAAGCGCTGCCGCCATCGTTGCGCCACTGGCTGCAGGAAAACGGCGTGCCGCATGTCGTGCAGACCTACGGCTCGGCCGATATCGGCAACATCGCTTATGAAACCATGACGAATGGCGAAGTCAATCCCGGCATGGTGCTGGATGAAGAGCTGATCCTTGAAATCGTACGCCCTGGCACCGGCGATCCGGTCGCTGCCGGTGAAGTCGGTGAAATCGTGATCACCTCATTCAATCCGGACTATCCGTTGATCCGTTTCGCCACCGGCGATCTGTCGGCGCTCCTGGCCGGGCCATCGCCGTGCGGCCGCAGCAACGCCCGTATCCAGGGCTGGATGGGGCGCGCCGACCAGACCACCAAGGTGCGTGCCATGTTCGTCCACCCGTCGCAAGTGGCGGAAGTGGCGAGACGCCATCCGGAAATCATCAAGGCGCGCCTGGTGATCACCGGCGAAATGGCAAGCGACATCATGACCTTGCATTGTGAAGTCGTCGCTCCAGCTCCGGCAGCGCTGGCTGCGGCGATTGTCGAAACGATTCGCGACATCACGAAATTGCGCGCCGAAGTCAAGTTCGAGCATCCCGGTGCATTGCCCAATGACGGCAAGGTAATAGAGGATGCGCGCAAATACGAATAGCGCATATCATATGGCTCTCACGTCGAATTTTGCCATTTCAACGAGGTCCGGCGCCATGCCCGTTAACGATTCCCAAGCCCACTCCGACAATGCGCGCGCATTGCTGGTCAATGCCGAACTGATTTACGATGCGACCGCGGTACAGGCCGCGGTTGACAAGGTCGCCCGGCAACTCAACCAGCGTTTTGATCATGCGGGGGGTGCACCTTTTCCGCTGGTGCTGGGCGTGATGGGCGGCGCCGTCGTGTTTTCCGGGCAGTTGCTGACGCGCCTGTCCTTTCCACTCGAATTCGACTATATCCACGTCACACGCTATGGCAACAAGGACCGTGGCGGCACGATCGAATGGAAAGTCGAACCGCGCCCCGACGTACGCGGCCGTACCGTGGTCGTGCTGGACGATATTCTGGATGAAGGCGAAACGCTGGCTCATATCAAGCAACGGCTGCTCGCCATGGGCGCCGCGGAAGTGCTGCTTGCCGTATTCGCCGACAAGGATATCGGCAAAACCAAACCGGTAACGCCGGACTATGTCGGACTGGTGCTGCCGAACAAATTCGTCGTCGGCTATGGCATGGATGCGTATGGATACTGGCGCAACCTGCCGGATATCCGGGCCATCAAGACCGGTCACGGATAATCATTGCCACCTGATCAAAGCGTACTGCGTGCCGGCGCAACCCGGCGTCAACGCTTGCCGGGCGTCTTGCTCGGGGTCTTGCGTGAAGCTTTGCCCGGTATCTTTTCAGGCGTCTTGTCGACCACTTCCTCGACGCCCCGCTGTCCTCTCAAGTCAGTATCGACCAGACCGCGCTGAATATCGTCATATGCCTGCTTCATGTCATCGCGCGGCCCGCTTGTCTGGCTGTCATGCGACTCGTCACGTTCATGCGGCATGCGCGGTTTATTCTTGTCAACTGGCTGGGTGGTCTTGACATGCTCTTCTTTTAGCGTGGTTGCCATCGTCCGGATTCCTTTAGCTCGGTGCAACGAATTGTTGCCTGTTGACCGTTTTGAGTTAAGGATTCCGCAATAATTCCCCGCCTGGGAAAACCCGGCCGGCCTCGTCTTGTCCTATTTCAATATCCTCATGGGGAATGTCAGGCGCCTTCGACGATGAACAGCCGCCCGATTGAATTGGACTGCCGGATTGTCTTCGCCACGTCATATTCGACCGACTCATACCAGCGCTGTGCATGCTCGATTGACGGAAATTCGACAATCACGGTACGCCATGTCTCATCATGCGCACGGTCATTGCCTTCACGCTGGTCGCGCGGGCTGCCGCGCACCAGGAATTTACCGGCATACTGTGCCACGCTGGCCGTTGACAGTGCCTTGTAATCCTCGTATCCGGTCGGATTGGTGACCTGGATTTCGGCGACAACATAGGCTTTTTTCATATTCGGACTCCACAGATTCGGTTTCTTGTTCGCATGGCCGCATCAGGCATAGCGGGCTTCAATTGACAGACGCTTTTTCGCTGCCTCGTATTCGGATTGTAACCGCGACACCACTTCCGCAACGGTCGGCACATCGTCCATCAGGCCGACGCCTTGTCCGGCGCCCCAGATATCGCGCCAGGCTTTGGCCTTGCTGCCGCCGCCGGAACCGAAATTCATCGCCGTCTTGTCCGCCTGCGGCAGATGATCCGGATCGAGGCCGGCAGCGATGATCGATTTCTTCAGATAATTGCCGTGTACGCCGGTAAACAGGTTGGTATAGATCACATCGGCCGCGCTCGATTCCACGATCGCCTGCCGATAGGCATCATCTACATTCGATTCCTTGGTCGCCAGCCAGCGCGAGCCGATATAGGCCAGGTCAGCGCCCATCGCCTGGGCCGCGAGAATCGCATCGCCGGTCGCAATCGCCCCTGACAGCACGATCGGTCCCTTGAAAAACCTGCGCACTTCGCCGACCAGCGCAAAGGGCGACAGCATGCCGGCATGACCGCCCGCGCCTGCTGCGACCAGGATCAGGCCATCGACGCCGGCTTCCAGCGCCTTTTGCGCATGCCGGATCGAGATGACATCGTGCAACACGATGCCGCCGTAGCTGTGGATTGCATCCAGCATCTCTGGCGGCGGTGCGCGCAGGCTGGAAATGATGATCGGCACCTGATGCCTGACGCAAACGTCGACATCGTGCGCAAGGCGGTCGTTGGAGTGATGCACGATCTGGTTCACCGCAATCGGGCCGATTTTCGCATGCGGATTGGCGGCGCGCCAGGCAGCCAGTTCCTGTTGGATATCGGTCAGCCAGGTGTCGAGCAATTCGGCGGGACGTGCATTCAGCGCGGGGAAGGAACCGACGATGCCGGCCTTGCATTGCGCCTTGACCAGCGCCGGCCCGCTGGCGATGAAAAGCGGCGAGCCGATCACCGGCAGGGTCAGGTTTTGCAATACGGCAGGCAGGCGATTTGCAGTCATGAGAGATCCTTTGGTAGTGCAGCCATTCGGCCTGGCGGCCAGGGAGGTTGCTTTTTTTGGGGATGGGTTTATCATGTTATCAGAAAAAACAACGTTATTTCAAGGCATAAACAACACGTTATCCGGACATGAAATCCGCAAAAACCAAAATACTTGATTTTCGCCAGGCACAAGAAGACCTGCGCGGCACGTTGCGCCAGGGCATGCTGGACGCTGCCACGCGCCTGCTGGCGGAAGAAGGGCCGGCGGCGCTGACCGTGCGGCGCGTCGCCGAAGCGGTCAATTGCTCGACCACGCTGCTGTATTCGCTGTTCGGCGGCAAGGACGGACTGGCGAACGAACTGTATCTTGAAGGTTTTGCTCGCCTCAGGGCAGAATTCGAGGCCGCCTCCGCACAAGCGCCCGCAAAGGAAACCGGCCTGGCGCACATCCTGCTGCATGCGGGGGTCTATCACACCTATGCGAAACGCAATCCGAGTTACTACCGGGTGATGTTCGGCGATGCGATTGCCGGTTTCGTGCCGCCGCTCGAATCGCGCCAGAAGGCATGGGAATCGCTCGCCGTATTGATCGATGCATTCGATGGCTGCATGCAGAGTGGCGCATTGCCACCTTCCGATCCGATCGCTGCCGCGCGCCTGCTGTGGGCGGCGATGCATGGCGCGATCAGCCTGGAATTGAAAGGGTATTACCTGAAGACGGAGCGCGCCGATGAACTGTTCGATGCGGCAGTCAACGCGGTGCTGTGCGCACTGCAAGCAAAAACGGACGGCAAGCCCGAATAACTGCGCCCACCATCGAGGAGACAATCCATGTCCCATGAATGCATCCGCTTCGACATTGCTGACAAGGTCGCACATCTGGTATTGAACCGGCCAGCGGCGATGAATACCATGCAGCCGGTGCTGTGGCGCGAACTGACCGCCATCCTGGCCATGCTGCAGCGCGATGCCCCGGCGCGTGCACTGGTGATTTCCTCCACCGGCAAGCACTTTAGCGCCGGCATGGCGCTCGATGTGTTCGGCAATCCTGCAGAAACCGGCATATCGCTGGACGACAGCCATGCCGCTGGACGCGCCAGCATCGCGCCGCTGCTGGAGGATATGCAGCAGGCATTCAACCTGATTGAACGCCTGCGCATGCCGGTCATCGCTGCAATCCAGGGCGGCTGCATCGGCGGCGGCGTCGACATGATCTGCGCCTGCGACATCCGGCTGGCGACAGCCGACGCTTTTTTCTGCACCCAGGAAATCAATATCGGCATGACCGCTGACCTCGGCACGCTGCAACGGCTGCCAAAATTGATTCCCGAAGGCATCGTGCATGAACTGGCGTATACCGGCCGGCGCCTGCCGGCGCAGCGCGCACTGGCGGTCGGACTGGTCAACGAGATGTTCGCATCGCAGGAAGCGATGCTGGAAGCGGCATGGCAGATGGCACGCGAAATTGCCGAAAAACCGCCGGTGGCGATCTGGGGCAGCAAGCAGGCGATCCATTACGCGCGCGACCATGCCACCCACGACGCCTTGCAGCAGATGGGCTGGCTGCAATCCGGTATCTGGCAAACCGGCAATCTGGTTGAAGCATTCACGGCGAAGCAACAGGGCCGTCCGCCGAAGTATGCGGATCTGCCGCCGCTGCATGCGTTTGCCAATGCACGGTACACGCTCAAATAACTGCAGCGGCAACCATACAGGAGCCAGCCATGCATCCATGGAGCAACGCCGAACTGGAAATGCTGCGCGATACCGCGCGCCGTTTCTTTGCCGATGCGGTAACGCCGCACGAAAAGCGCTGGGATGCGCAGCAGCATGTCGATCGTGCACTGTGGCGCCAGGCCGGCGCACTGGGACTGTTATGCGCCAGCATCCCGGAAGCCTATGGCGGCGCGGGCGGCGATTTTCGCCACGAGGCGGTGCTGTATGAAGAGCAGGCGCATGCCAACAACACCAGCTTCGGCATCCAGGTGCACAGTGGCATCTGCGCGCACTATTTCCTGAACTACGCCACCGAAACCCAAAAGCGGCGCTACCTGCCGCAGATGGCGAGCGGCGAAGCGGTATGCGCGATCGCGATGACCGAGCCGGGCGCCGGTTCCGACCTGCAAGCCGTGGCGACACGAGCCGAACGGCACGGCGACCACTATGCGATCAATGGTGCGAAAACCTTCATCAGCAACGGCCATCTTGCCGACCTGATCCTGCTGGTCGCGAAGACCGATACGGTACAAGGCGCGAAGGGCATATCACTGATCGTGGTTGAGACCCGGGATTTGCCCGGCTTCACACGGGGCCGCCTGCTGGAAAAGATCGGCCAGCACGGACAGGACACGGCGGAATTGTTCTTCGACGACGCACGCGTGCCGGTCGGCAATCTGCTCGGCGAACACGAGGGCCAGGGCTTTGTCCAGTTGATGAACCAGTTGCCGCAAGAACGCCTGATCATTGGCGTCTGCGCCGTTGCCTTCATGGAGCAGGCTGTCGAACTCGCCACGCAGTACGCGAAGCAGCGCCGCGCCTTCGGCAAGCCGCTGTTCGATTTGCAAAGCGTTCGCTTCACGCTGGCCGAATGCCGGACCGAAGCGCGCATCGCACGCGTATTCATCGACGATTGCATCGCAAAGCACGTGCGCGGCGAACTCGATAATGCCACCGCTTCGATGGCCAAATGGTGGTGCACGCAAAAGCAATGCGAAGTGATCGACAAATGCCTGCAACTGTTCGGCGGCTACGGCTACATGATGGAGTACCCGATTGCGAAAATGTATGCGGATGCGCGGGTGCAAAAGATTTATGGCGGCGCGAATGAATTGATGAAGGAATTGATTGCGCGGTCGATGTAGCGCACTGGATACCCGACGAACAGGGAGAAGAAGTATTTTATTTTGCAGGATAAACAGGACCTCGGAGCCCCCAAATGACTCAGGCACACATCATCGGCGTCGGCATGATTCCCTTCGCCAAGCCCGGCAAGCAGGAACCCTATGAAATCATGGCCGGCAAGGCGATCCGCAATGCGCTGGCCGATGCCGGCATCGGCCTGGCCGAAGTGCAGCAGGCGTATGCGAGCTATGTCTACGGCGACTCCACCTGCGGCCAGACTGCGCTGTACGGCGTCGGCATGACCGGCATTCCGGTCATCAACGTCAACAACAATTGCTCGTCCGGTTCCACCGCGCTGTTCCTGGCGCGGCAGGCGGTGCAATCCGGCGCGGTCGAGTGCGCGCTCGCATTCGGCTTCGAGGAAATGCGCGCCGGCGCGCTCGGTTCGGCCTGGGACGATCGCACCTCGCCGCTCGATCTGTTCGAGCGCAAGCTGAACGACATCGCGCCCGACGCGCCGCCCGCGCCGATCGCGCTGCGCGTGTTCGGCGCAGCCGCGAATGAATACATCGCCCGCACCGGCGCCAATCCCGATATCTTCGCCAAGGTCGCGGTCAAGACGCGCAGCCATGCGGTCAACAATCCCTATTCGATTTTCACGCAGCCGCTGACGGTCGAGGAAGTGCTGGCCGCACCGGTCATCTATCCCGACCATCTGACCCGCCTGGAAGCCTGCCCGCCTTCGTGCGGCGCAGCAGCGGTGCTGGTCGCCAGCCCCGCGTTCGCCAGAAAGCACGGCATTGCCGGCACGGTAACCATCCGCGCCCAGGTCATGGCAACCGACCGCCCGCAAAGCTTCACCAGCGCGATCAACCTGGTCGGCGCCGACATGACCCGCCATGCCGCGCGTGCGGTCTACGAGCAGGCCGGCATCGGCCCGGAAGACATCGACGTGGTCGAGCTGCACGACTGCTTCACGCCGAACGAAGTGATTACCTACGAAGGACTCGGCCTGTGCGGCGAAGGCGGCGCGGAAGCCTTCATCAACAGCGGCGACAACACTTACGGCGGCAAATACGTGGTCAATCCGTCCGGCGGCCTGATGAGCAAGGGCCATCCGCTCGGCGCCACCGGTCTGGCCCAATGCACCGAACTGGTATGGCAATTGCGCGGCCAGGCGGACAAGCGCCAGGTAGCGGGCGCGCGGCTGGCGCTGCAGCACAATCTGGGGCTGGGCGGCGCGGTAGTGGTGACGATGTATGAAAAGTGAGGCGCCGGCTTGTCGTTCCCGGGTATCCGATCAAGGGCGATTCAGGACCGCCAGGGTGGAGTGGCGCAGGAACGAATTAGTTCAGGGGCGCGTGCGTGGCGTATCCGAAGCGTGGAAGCTTATCGGCGTTCCCTGCAAGCCCAGTTAGGCCGGGCAATGTGTTACTGGACTGGGCGTCACTGCAGGGCCTTTTGCATAAGACTGGCAGCTGAAGGGCACAAGGAGCTGAATTGGGCTGTATTCGAAACGTCTGCCGGAGCTTCCGATCGTGGAACAAGGCGATAGCCTTGCTTTGAAAAGAAGCTGGATGCTGTGGAAGTTAGTAGGTAGAGCGTGTTGATGCCATTGTGCTTTGCCCATTGTTCGCAAAACGCCACCAGCCGGGTTGCAAATCCCTGCCCCTGGAATTCGGGTTTGACGGCAACAGAGCGTAGTAGGCCGCTGTGGGCACTAAGGCGCTCGATGCCTGCTGCGGCGACAAGCTCGCCATTGCTGTGGATGCCAAAGAATGAAAATGGAGAGTTGGCGCAGATGTCGGCGGTTGGCAGATTCGCTGCGGCCAACAGCGATGCAACCTTCTGGACATTTGATATGGCTTCGATATGCATGTCGCCTAGCCTCAACGATTGAAGTAAGCGGCACAATGGCGCCGCCGATATTGACGAAGCGAGCAAGCGTGCCCGCCATTGTGTATCCGCCTGACTGAAGGGTTAGCGGGTTGGTGGAGCATAGGTTGCCTTGTACTGGGCCGGAACTTGCACCGGGAAAAGCGCCCCGGCCAAAGACAGCACGATGAGCAGTGATACAAGCGCGCCAACGATGGATGGGACGACAACCAGCAGAACCCCTGCAGCACGAAGACGACGTTGAGTGTGCCAGTAGGCGGCGCACCCGAGATGCGTGAACACTGCGACGACTGCCAGGAAGTAGTAGGGAGCGAAGAAGAACTGAAACGGTGCGACGTGAAAGCCTGCGGCCGCGAAGTAAAAGTTCGTGTTGAGGTTCAACGCTGTACGTCCAAGCAAGACTGCGGCTACATGGACAAGCAAGAAGAACGAGAGATAAGCGCCGGAAATAGCCTGCAGCCAGGGAATGACACCATGCCGCCGCGTCCATCCTCGGAAGACGAACATAAGGCCGCTGGCGATCTGAAATGCGACGCAGCTCAGCAGAGCCAATTCGACCAGTGGAAAACGGTAGATCGACCGGGCAGCCTTCATGAATGCTATGTGTTGTTCTACTCCAGACAGACCGGCTAAGTGATTGGCGATATGCAGACATGCAAATGCTGTAATGAGCACTGCGGAGAGTGCATGGAGCCTGGGAAGATTCATGTGACCGCCAACTTGATTTAATTTCAACATCCGGAATATACCCGACAATCAGAACAAC